>CAZCUL010000358.1:0-17647 GCA_964501475.1 uncultured Verrucomicrobiota bacterium
GCGATCCTGCTGATCGCCGGGGACAAGGCCGGCCATCTTGCCGTCGTGGTGGATGAGAGCAGCTATCGGCAGCGTCTCGGCGCGGCGTCCACCTTCACCCAGCAGCTCGAAGAACGACGCCGCGCATGGGGCCGGCTGGGACAAGCCCACGGACTGGAGTTTGCTTTCGTTGATCTGAGCAATTCCGCGCCGGAACGTCCGGCTCCGCCCCAAAGATTTGTCTGGCGGCCGCAGGATCGGGACAAAATCACATGAAGGAACAAGGGCCGGCCATTACGTTGAGCCTCATCTCCCACACGAACGTGGGCAAGACCACCCTCGCCCGCACGCTGCTTCGGCGCACCATCGGCGAAGTCCTGGACCAACCTCACGTCACGGACATAGCCGAGGCGCACACCATGATCGAGGCGCCGGAGGGGCTGGTTCTGCGCCTCTGGGACACGCCCGGTTTTGGCGATACGGCGCGATTGTTGCGGCGCCTGAAGAATTCGGGCAATCCCCTCGGCTGGTTGCTCGGCCAGGTATGGGATCGCTTCGCGGACCGCCCGCTCTGGTGCAGCCAACAGGCCGTTCGCAACGTGCGCGAGGAGGCCGACGTCGTCCTCTACCTTGTCAATGCGGCGGAGAGGCCCGCTGAAGCCGGCTACGTAGAGATGGAAATGGAGATTCTGACATGGATCGGGCGGCCGGTGATCGTGCTTTTAAATCAGATCGGCCCGCCGCGTTTGCCTGCCGAGGAAAAGGCGGAGGAAGTCCGCTGGCGGGAGCATTTGCGGGGATTTCAGATCGTCCGCGATGTTCTGAGCCTGGACGCTTTTGCCCGTTGCTGGGTGCAGGAAGGTGTTTTGCTCGAGGCAGTCGAACGCGCCTTGCCCGATGATCGCCGTGAAACCTGCCGCCGGCTGACGGCGGCCTGGCGGGAGAAAAACCTCGAAATCTTTCGCCGCTCGATGGCGGTTCTGGCCGACCAATTGGCGCGCGCTTGTGTGGACCGCGAGCCATTGGAAAAGCAAAACTGGCCGGAACGCGCCCGCGCCTTCCTGCTCGGCCGGGAGAAATCGCTCTCTGGCCGCGAACACGGGATGACTGTCCTCGCCGAACGGCTGGACGAAAACATTCGCGCCAGCATGAATGAGCTCATTCGGCTCCACGAATTGGAAGGCAACGCCGCCGGCGAAATTCTGCGGCGCTTGAGAAGCCACTATGAAGCCCGCCGTCCCGTCAGCGAAGGTTTGGCGGCGGTGATGGGCGGTTTTGTCTCCGGTGCACTGGGCGGGTTGGCTGCGGACATCGCGGCCGGGGGCATGACTTTTGGCGGAGGCGCAATCGTTGGCGGGCTTTTAGGCGCGGCCGGCGCCGGCGGCCTGGCTAAAGGCTACAACCTGGTGCGCGGCGAACAGCCCATGGTTCGCTGGTCGGCCGAGTTCTTTGAGGGTTTGGTCCGTTCCGCCCTGCTCCGTTATCAGGCCGTGGCGCACTTCGGGCGCGGACGCGGAAACTATCTCGAAAGTGAGTCGCCGAAAGTCTGGCAAACCATGGTCGGCCGCGTCGTCGAGCTCCGCCGCGCGCAAGTGTCTTCCATCTGGGAAAGAGGTCGCGGTGAAACAGACCCGAACCGCCTGCAAGCGTCGCTTGAATCTCTCCTCGCCGAATGCGCCGCCGAACTCCTCAAGGAACTTTATCCCGAAGCGAACCTCGATTTTGAAGGTCCATCCCATCAAGTTCAGCACGTTCCGGAAGGAAAGCGGTAGAGGACTACCGCACTCCAAGACGCTTCGCGATTACCGGGGCCGCTGGGAAGTCCGCCAGGTCTTGGACTGCCCAGCCTCCATAGTATTACGGCGGACGGGCGCCAGTCCTCTGGCGCTTTGGCCGCGGGCCCAGGATGGACGACGGGCGAATCTTGCCCGAGCTCACTTGGCCAACTGGCCTGCTTCCCTTGCACCCCCGCCTTTGCGCCGGGTCAAACTATCGCCCAAGTCCTCCCGGCACTGATCTGCCAACGCTGTGAGCCGCCTGACCACTTCGGGATGTTCGCCACTGAGATTGCGCGTCTCGCTCTGGTCAGCTTCCAGATCATAAAGCGCCAGCGGCGTTCGGGCCTGGGCATACGAAACAGGCTGCCCGTCGTCCCGGCCGGTCTTGCCTTCAAAACTGCGGTAAGCGTGCGGGAAATGCAGCTTCCAGCGTCCGCTGCGGATGGCTTCCAAAGCGCCTCCATGATTATAAAAGGAATAGGCCTCGTGCGGGCTTTTGGCTTCGGCCGAACCCGAGATCAGCGCCCAAATGTCTTTGCCATCAATCCTGTGCGCCGGCGTCTTCCCCCCGGTCAACCTGGCAACGGTGGGAAGAATATCGATTGTCATCGCCGGCTCGCGACAAACCGACCCTGCCGGGATTTTGCCCTGCCATCGCATCAGGCAGGGAACCCGGACGCCGCCTTCAAAGGTGGTGCCTTTCCCTTCCCGGAGCGGCTCCGCCGAGCCGCCGTGTTCTCCATAGGAAAGCCAGGGGCCATTGTCGGACGTGAAGATGACCAGCGTATTTTTGTCGAGGCCATGTTTCTCCAGGCTTTCCAGAATCTGTCCCACGGACCAGTCGATCTCCGCAATCACATCTCCGTAAAGCCCGCGCCTGGATTTGCCCTGAAACTTCTCCGACACAAACAACGGCACATGCGGCATGTTGTGCGCCACGTAGAGGAAGAAGGGCTGCTCCTTGTTTTTCTCGATGAATTTTAGCGCCCGCTCCGTGTACCACGTGGTCAACTTCGTCTGGTCGGGATTGTATTCCAGGATGCGATCGTTTTCCATCAGGGGCAAATCGGGGAACGTGGCCGTGGGATGCTTCGGCCACATGTCGTTCGAGTAAGGCAGGCCAAAGAATTCATCGAACCCGTGCTGGGGCGGCAGGAACGGCCGATGATGCCCCACGTGCCATTTCCCATAAATGGCCGTCGCGTATCCGAGCGGTTTTACCACCTCCGCAATTGTGACCTCATTGCTGTGAATGCCATGGCGCGCGCCGGGTCCAAGCGCGCCGTGAATGCCAATTCGGTTCGGGTAACATCCGGTCAGCAGCGCCGCGCGGGATGCCGAACAAACGGGTTGCGCCACGTAGAAGTCGGTAAACCGCACCCCTTCCCGCGCCAAGCGGTCGAGGTTCGGCGTGTTAAATCCTTTGGCCCCATATACGCCCACGTCCGCATAGCCGTGGTCGTCTGTAAAAATGAGGACAATGTTTGGGCGCGAGCTTTCGGCGGCCTGCACCAACCTGTCGGCCGCCAATGAACAAAAGAGCGCCGCAACCAAGAGGGCCTTCCGTGTGAAACGTATCATGACCAGCCAGGATAAAAGCAGTCGCGCCCCCTCGGCGAGGAAAAGCGGAAGGCGAATTCCCAATCGACCTTGTCAGTGATCGTCAGGCTTGCTCGCTGGGAGACTATGTCTCTGGCATTTCTTGGAGGCAGGTAGCCCGTGCCGCACCTTCCTCGCGGTTTGACAAATGGCCCGCAAGGGCGAGTTTTCATTAAGTGGAAAGGATCGCTTATGAAAGCTACAGCGTTGTGCATTCTGTTTTTCGGTTTTGGGCTGGCGGCCGCTGCACAGAGCGACCAGGCCGATCTGTCAAAGGATTTGCCGGAGATCCCTTTAGAGCGGGTGGAACCGTTCATCTATTTCGAGGGTGATCGGGCAAAGCGTTTGCCGGGACAGATGGTGGTCTCCGACGGCGTCATTCCAAAAATAAAGCGGACCGCAAATCCGTTGCAATTGATCAATCCGCTGGCGCCAGCGGAATATGGCAACGCTTTTGACAACGTGGCGGTAAATCCCGCGACCGGCCGCCCGGAAGGAATCCACATTTTCGCCATCAAGTTTTAGGAAGTTTTAGAAGGTCAGCGCATTGCGACTGGCGCTGCGATGCAGGAATGCGGGAATGGCCGGCTGATCCCGGCAGGTTCCCGCGGAACTCTGAAAGACCTGTTCGGAAGCCCGGATAGGTCGGCTTTCGTCCCTCTTGATTTTTGTGAGTTGCATTTAGGAAACTTTTTTGTAACATTCCAGTATTCAGCCGATGCAGCTAGACGTAATTCTTCGTCCACACGTTCGCGCGTGTACTCTGCTCCAACGGGTTGGAAGACCTGTGCTGTTCGTAGTCCCTTGAAGTGATGGCTTTGCGGGCTTCGCAGTCCTTAACGACTATCATGGAGAAGAGGCGTCAGGCCTCATCGGCTGTTTTGTATCGTAAACCGGCAAACAGGAAGAACCTTATGCGAAGTGAATGGAAAGCATTGATCGTTGCAGCCTTTACCCTGGGATTGAGCGGCTTCATGGCCCAGGCTCAAACCACTTTGATTTCCACCGGCGCGGTGTGGAAATACCTGGACGATGGATCGGACCAGGGCACCACATGGAGCGGTGCCGGGTTCAACGATACGGCCTGGGCGTCCGGGCCCGCCGAACTGGGCTATGGCGACGGCGACGAAGCCACCGTAGTCAGTTTTGGTCCGGACGCGGAAAATAAGTTTGTCACCACCTATTTTCGACACACGTTTAGTGTCGCCAACCCCGCCGCCATTTCCAATCTCCTGATGCGCGTGAAGCGGGATGACGGCGTGATTCTCTATCTAAACGGCACCGAGGTGTTCCGGGATAACCTGCCGGCCGGCCCGGTGAGCCACACCACATTTGCCCTGACCGCTTTTGATGACGAGTCCTTCCTGGCCAGCAATCCAGCCGCTTCGCTTCTCGTGGCCGGCAACAACGTTATCGCCGCCGAAATTCACCAAGGCAATACGAACAGCAGCGACATCAGTTTCGATCTGGAACTGGTGGCAAACTTTACGCCCGAGGCGCCCACGGTCAGTATTACTTCTCCGACCAGCGGTGCGACCATCTCGGCGGTGAATATCCCTATTCAGGCCGACGCCAGCGATACTGACGGGGCGGTTACGAACGTTTCCTTCTTTGCCGGCGCCAATAAAATTGGCGAAGACTCGACTGCGCCATTCCAATTTACATGGTCCGGTGTGACGCCTGGAAACTATACGCTGACTGCCCGGGCCACGGATAGCACCGGTCTTAGCTCCACGTCCGCTCCGGTTAACATCACAGTCGCTGAACCGCCCTCGATCCTGATCCCGTTTGGTTCTCCGGATCTTCCTCAGAATGTTTGGAAGTATAACGACACGGGCGTAGATCTGGGCACGGCGTGGCGTGAACCGGACTTTGATGATGCAGGCTGGGCGATGGGCCGAGGACAACTGGGTTACGGAGATGGGGACGAAGCCACCATCCTCAGCTTCGGCCCTAATTCAGGCAACAAGTATCCAACCTACTATTTCCGGCGGGAATTCAACGTTGATGATCCGGCCGCCTATGGAAGTCTTCCATTTCGATTATGGCGTGATGATGGCGCGGTCATTTACCTCAACGGGATTGAAGTTGCCCGAATCAACATGCCGTCTGGGCCAATTGGCTTCACCACGTATGCGTTGTCTGCAGAGGATTGGACTTCGCCCGATAGCGGAGTGATTCCAAATCCCCCCTTGGTTGCTGGGAGAAATGTGGCTGCCGTCGAAATGCATCAAGGCAACGCTGGCAGTTCGGACCTGAGTTTCGACCTCGAACTTTCCGGCAATACCGCTCCCTCGGTTTCGATCAGCAGCCCGATGGATGGGCAGGTGTTCGTTGGCCCCACGAATATCACCATTACTGCCACAGCCACCGATCGTGACGGCACCGTCGCGCTGGTCGAATTCTTCCAGAACGGAATCAAGATCGGAGAAGACGCCGCCGCGCCCTTCAGCGTCAATTGGACGAACGTAGGTGACGCGGTTTACGAACTCACTGCCGTTGCCACCGATAATACGGATGGAAAATCCACGTCCGCCCCGGTCACCATCACGGTGAACGATCCCAACCCGCCCAGCCTGGAAAGCGCTTTGGCGTCCACGAACCAGGTGATCCTCACGTTCTCGAAACGCGTCGCCGCGCCTTCGGCCACGACGGCGGGAAACTATTCAGTCGATCAGGGAATTAATGTGTCGAATGCTTCCTTTGGGAGCAGCCAGAACACTGTGCTCCTCAATGTCAGTACGCTGACGCGCGGAGTGACCTACACTCTGACGGTAAACAATGTTCAGGACGCGCAGGGCCGGACGATTGCGCCCAATTCGCAGATCGAATTCACCGTGGCTGATTTTCTGCCGCAGGACATCGGCAACCCTTCAACGCCGGGCACGCTGGTTGCGGCGGGCAATGGCTATGCCCTGACCGGATCGGGCACTGACATCGACGGCAGCTCGGACCAGTTTTTCTTCGCTTATCAGGCCCAGATTGGGGATTTTGATTTCAAGGTTCGCGTCGCTTCCATCAGCCTGACCGATTCATGGGCCAAGGCGGGCTTGATGGCTCGGGAGACGCTCAGCGCCAACAGCCGCCATGGTGCGGTGCTCGCGACGCCTGGGTCCAGCGGTGTCTTCTTCCGTTCGCGGGCAGTTGTGGGCGGTCCCACTGCCACAACGGGATCGTTCCCGGTCAATTATCCGCATACCTGGTTGCGTGTGCGGCGGCAGGGCGATGTGCTGACGGGCTTCGCCAGTTGGGACGGCCAGAACTGGCAGCAGGTGGGGACGGTAACGCTGAGCGGGCTGCCGAGCGCGATTTATCTTGGTTTTGCCGTGACCAGCCAGTCATCGAGCACGGCCACGGCACAGTTCCGCGATCCGATGCCGGTGGTGGGTAATCCTCTTGGCACCGTCGTCTTTCCGCGAGAGCCCCTGGGTCCATCGAGCCGGCGCGGGCCGCAGGTGATTTCCGAGATTCACTATAATCCGAAGACGGGCCTCAACACCGAGTTCATTGAGATCTACAACTCCCAGGCCTGGGATGAAGACATCAGCGGCTACCGGATTTCCGGGGCCGTGGATTATGTATTTCCGCCCAACACGACCATTAAATCGAGCGGCTTTCTGGTTGTGGCCCGCAATCCCGCTGTGGTGGAGGCGCACTACGGGCTCGGTGGGGTTCTCGGTCCCTGGGTGGGGGCTGTCACGAATGGACTGCCCAACGACGGCGGTTTGCTGCGGCTCCGCGGGCGGGCCAGCGAAGTGATTCAGGAAGTGCGTTACGGCACCACGCAGCCGTGGCCGGTGGCGGCTGACGGCGCCGGCCATTCGATTGTTTTGGCGCGGGCCTCGATTGGAGAAGGGAATCCCAAAGCGTGGGACGCCAGCGATGTGATCGGAGGTTCTCCCGGCGCGCACGATCCGTACGTGCGCGACGCGATCAGTTCGATCGTCATCAACGAGTTTCTCGCTCATACGGACCCGCCCGACGACGATTTCATCGAGCTTTACAATAACAGCAGTCAGTCAGTGGACATCTCCGGCGCTTATCTGAGCGACGACCGGGACACGAACAAGTTTCGCATTCCAAACGGCACTGTGTTGCCGGCCCGCGGATTTATTCATTTTACAGCGAGCCAGCTTGGCTTTGCCCTGAGTTCGAACGGCGAGCGCATTTTTCTGGTGAACTCGAACGCCACCCGCGTGATTGATGCGATTGATTTTGGCCCGACCGCCAACGGCATTTCCACAGGCCGTTCTCCGGACGGTTCAAAGCTTCTGAGCGAGCTCTCCAGCCCCACTCCGGGCGGTCCCAACTCTCCGCTGCTACTGCGAGAAATTGTCATCAACGAGCTCATGTACAACCCGATCACCGGAAATGACGACGATGAATTCGTCGAGCTTTACAATCGCGGCACTGCCCCGGTGAACGTCGGCAACTGGCGGTTGGTGGACGGAATCAACTTCACCATTCCAGCCAATACCATCGTGCCGAGCAACGGGTTTTTGGTCATTGCCAAGAGTTTGACCAACCTCCTGGCCAAGTATCCGCAACTCAACGCCGGGAATACGGTGGGTGATTACGGCGGCGTCCTTGCCAACGGCGGGGAGCGGGTCGGGCTCGCCATGCCTGACTACAACACCGTGACGAACAACGGGGTCGTCGTTACGCAAGCCAACTATATCGTAGTGGACGAAGTCAGCTATGAAGACGGCGGGCGCTGGGGTTGGTGGACCGACGGAGGCGGAAGCAGCCTCGAATTGAAGGACCCCGACAGCGATAACCGGCTGGCGGCCAACTGGGCCGATAGCGACGAGACCGCGAAGAGTTCCTGGACGACCATCGAAAGCACTGCGGCTATTGGCGAAACTCTGGGAACGTCGAACACCCGCCTGATCATTTTTAACCCGGGAGGGGTGGGAGAAAGCCTGATCGATGACGTCGAAGTGATGAATTTCGGCGGAGGCAACTCCGTTCCCAATCCCGGTTTCGAGAACGGTCTTTCCGGGTGGGCGCTACAGGGGTCGCACGATTTTTCGAGGCCTTCGAGTGAAGCCTTTAGCGGCACCTCGAGCCTGCGGATGCGGGCGGCATCACGCGGCGATAACGGGCCGAATCGCGTTTACTCACCGGTTCTAAGCCCCTCTGCCAGCGGTTCGGCGGCGGCTCCCGTGACGGTGCGCTGCAAAGCGCGCTGGCTTCGTGGCTGGCCTGAAGTTCTGATGATGCTGCAGGGAAACGGCTTTGAAGCGGGCGGCAGGTTGAATATCCCGCCCAACCTCGGCTCCCCGGGTTTGCGAAACAGCATGGCAGTCAATAATGCCGGACCAGCCCTTTGGGACGTCATGCACAATCCGCCGCTGCCTGATGCCGGAACGCCGGTGATCATCACGGCGCGCGCTTACGACCCGGACGGCATCGGGGCGGTGGAGTTGAAGTATCGCAACGACACTGTGAGCGGCGGGGTGACAACCCTGGCGATGCTGGACAACGGCTTGAACGGCGACGCCGTGGCTGGAGATGGCATTTATACGGCCACCCTGCCTGGCCAGAACCTCGGCGTGGTATTCGCATTTTACGTGCAGGCGGCCGACAGCCTGGGCGCGGTAAGCACCTTCCCTCAGCACATTTTCCCGACCGCGCCTGACACGCGCGTCTTTCCGACCGATGCCGTGTCGCGCGAACTGGTGATTCGGTGGGGTGACCGGATGATTCCCGGTAGCTTCGGCAACTACCACATCTGGCTTACTTCCGGGAATCGAAACCGCTGGACCACGCGTACTCCGGCCCTGAACAACGCCGTGATGGACGGCACCTTTGTTTACAACAACTACCGCGTTATCTACAACATGTTCCCGCAATATGCCGGCAGTCCCTGGCACCGCGGCCAGATGAATTCAGGACCGGACGGTTCGCAGCGGGTGGACTACGACATCGAGTTCCCCAAGGATGACCGCTTCCTGGGCGTGACCGACGCGGTTTGGAACAACCCGGGAAATCCGGGCGGCGGCGACACCAGCGATCTAAGCGCTCAGTCCGAGCAAACTTCCTATTTCATCTACAAGGGGTTGAACCTCCATTACAACTACCGGCGCTTCGTTCATGTCTTTGTCAACGGGAGTCATCGCAGTACGACCGGCAATTTGCCGGGCAACTTCATCTTCGAAGACTCGCAGCAGCCCAACGGCGATGTCGTTCGCATGTGGTTTCCGGATGACGATAGCGGCGACCTTTACAAGATCGAGGATGAATTCTGGTTCCCGGATAACGGCTTCGATTTCTCCGGCAACGACGATGCCGACTTGGTCCGCCGTGAAATTCCGGGCACGACCGACTTGCAGATCTCAGCCTATCGCTTCGCGTGGCGGAAACGGGGATTGGATCCGGGCGATTCGCAAATGGATTACAAGACCTTTGAAGACCTGGTGAACGTCGTCAGCCCTTCGGGAGCCAGTTCCGGTGCCATCCCGAACCCCGCGGCTCTGGATGCCCTCGTCGATATGGAGCAGTGGATGCGCATTTTTGCGGTGCGGCACGCTATTGGAGACTGGGACGGCTATAGCTACGACCGGGGGAAGAACGGCTATATGTACACGCCCCCCAATGGCAGGTACCATCAGATGACCTGGGATATCGACTTCACCATGGGCGTGGGAGGACATAACCCGCCTGTTCTCTTAGACCGGTCGAATGATCCTCGCATCAGGGAGATGTGGAATATACCGCCATTCCGGCGTGCCTATTTCCGCGCCTTTCAGGACATGGTGGACGGCGTATGGGACAGAAGTGTTCTAGATCCGATTTTGAACGCGAAAGCGCAAGCCCTCACACGCAATAACGCCAATTACAACTCGGGCACGTTGGACACCATCAAGAACTACGTTACCAGCACGCGCAATTTGTTATTGAGCACGCTGAACGGGGTCGCGGCCAACTTTATGGTCAACGGACCCATGTCCATTACCACCAATAACAATCTCATCATCCTCACCGGCACGGCCCCTGTGAAGATCAAAGACATCTACGTGAACGGCGCGCGGTATCCGGTCACGTGGACCTCCGTTACGGGCTGGCGACTCGAGTTGGCCGTGCCGCCGGGAAACAGCAGCCATACGTTGCAGGGGTACGACTCACAAGACCAACCGCTGCCCGGAACGATCCAGGTAATGGTGAACTACACCGGCGTCGCGGGCTCGCCTGAGGATTCCATTGTTATCAATGAGATCATGTACAACCCGCAAAATCCGGGTGCGGCCTTTGTTGAGATCTATAACCGTTCGGCCAACTTTTCCTTCGACCTGGCTGGATGGCGGGTTGGCGGCATTGATTACACCTTCCCGGCCGGGAGCATCATCACCAACGGGCAGTACCTCGTTCTCGCCAAGAACGGCGGGGCCTTCGGCGCCACCTTCCAGGGTGCCCCGTTCTTCGATGAATTCGATGGCGCGTTGCGCAACGATGGCGAAATCATCACCCTCTATCGGCCTGGCGCCAACCCCGGCGAGGAAATCATCGTCGATCGGGTCCGCTACGAAGGCGTCGAGCCCTGGCCGACCACGGCCAACGGCGGTGGACCTTCGCTTCAACTGATCGATGCGACACGCGACAACAGCCGTGTGGCAAACTGGTCGGATGGTTCCGGCTGGCGGCGACAGACGTTTACCGGTATTGCCGGCGGCACGCGCCTCTTTCTGTTTCTGGATGGAGCAGGCGAATTGTCCGTTGACAACATTTCGATTGTCGCAGGCACCGTGCCGGAAGTGGGGCAGAACTTCGTTGTGAATGGCGATTTCGAATCGACCTTCAGCCCTCCCTGGGTCGCAATCGGAAACCATAGCCAATCCAGCATCGCCGGCGCCCCGGTTTACGAGGGCGATGGAAGTCTTCGGCTGCGATCGACCGGAATCGGGAGCGCGGGTTCCACCGTTTACCAGGATTTGGTGGGAATAAATACCGCAAATACTTACACGTTGAGTTTTTGGTATTTGCCGACGACGAATGCGAACAGGCTCACGGTGCGGTTGGGCAGCCCCTTCCGCCCCGAGTTTCTGGTGAAACCAACACTGGCTACGCCCGGTGAGCCCAACTCGGCGTCGTCGTCCCTTCCAGCCTTCGACCCGCTTTGGCTGAACGAAGTGCAGCCTAATCGCGGCGGAACCGGCCTGATGGACAACGCCGGCGATCGCGATCCTTGGGTGGAAATCTATAATGCCGGCAGTTCACCTATCACCCTCGATGGTTATTATCTGACCGCGAATTACAGCGGCAATCTCACACAATGGCCCTTCCCGGCCGGCACTACCATCAACGCGGGCCAGTATCTCCTCGTCTGGGTCGATGGCGAACCGGGCGAAAGTGTAGCTGGAAATATGCACGCCAATTTCAGCCCGAACGCCGGCAACGGCACTGTCGCGCTTGTTCGTCTGGTGGCAGGGGAGGCGCAGATCGTCGATTATCTCACGTATGCCGGCGTGACCGCAGGCAAGTCTTATGGGGATTACCCGGATGGGCAGCCGTTCGAGCGGTATATCTTTAACGAGCCGACGCCTCGGGCCAGCAATGTTCCCCAGATCGTCAGCGTCTTCATCAACGAATGGCTCGCATCCAACACCGGGACGATTGTCGATCCTGCGGATGCCGATTTCGATGACTGGTTCGAGCTCTACAATGCGGGACCGGTTCCTGTGGACCTGACCGGATATCACCTGAGCGATTCGCCTGGAAATCCCACCAAGTACGTCATCCCCAGCGGCTATAGCGTTCCCGCCGGTGGATTCCTCCTGGTATGGGCGGATGAAGAGACCGGCCAGAACAGCACCAACCGTGCAGACCTCCACGTCAACTTCAGATTGGGCGCGGGCGGCGAAATGATCGGCCTTTACACGCCGGTCGGCACCGTGGTGGATGAGGTGGTGTTTGGCATGCAGGAACCGGATATCAGCCAGGGACGCTTCCCGGATGGCGCCATGGACATCTTCTCGATGCCCACACCGACGCCCCGGCAGCCCAACGTCCTGGGTGGTGGCGGCGGCCCTCAAATCGCCGTCATGAATACGGGCGGAGGGAACATCCAGATGACCTTCCCGACCACTCCGGGCAAAACCTATCGGATCCTTTACAAGAACGCACTGACCGATCCGGTCTGGCAACAGCTCGGCAATCCCATGGTGGCGAGTGGCAGTTCGATGACGGTCAACGATAGCATTGCGGCCAACCCGCAACGGTTCTACGTCATCGAAGAGACGGATTAAGCGCGAGACTCCCTCAGGGCTGGCATCCGCGATCAGTGCGGGCGCCAGCCTTCTTATTTTGGAGTGCGGGAGTTTGCCAGAGGACAACCGCCCGTCCTCTGTAGCAATACTGCGGAGGGTGGACAGTCCAAGACGCTTCCGCGTTCACCGGGGCCGCAGGGAAGTCCGCCAGGTCTTGGACTGCGCCAGTCCTCTGGCGCTTTGGCCGCGGGCACCGGATGGCCGACGGGCGAATCTTGCCCATCAGTTTCAGCACACACGGGAGAGAAAGCGGTAGAGGACTACCGCCCGTCCTCCGTAGCAATACTGCGGAGGGTGGACAGTTCAAGACGCTCCGCGACCCATCCCACCAGACCACAGGCTCACCATTCAGGCGCCGGGCTGAAGTCGTCGGGCACTGCCAGTTTGTCGGTCTTGAACCGGTAGATCGTCTTCACCTGCGCGGCGGAAGCAGTTCGCTCAAACCACGCTGCTGAACACCACGGATACTGGTTGGCCACCGGCACCAAGCCGTGTTTCACCGGGTTCTGGTGCGTATAGTTCAGTCGCGCGAAATACGATCTGGGATAGCTCAAGCGCGTTTCCCGGAAATTGAACCAGACCTGCCGCGCGGGTGTGTGGTCCAGACGGTTAACCCAGCCTGAGGTTTTCACATGCAGCGTCTTCAACATCAGACCGAGGCTCTCGGCGGTAGGTTTGTTCACGGGCGAGTGCGCGATGAAGTGGTAGTGATTGGAAAAAACCGCCCAGGCTTCGAGCTGCCAGCCGTAGTCTCGCGTGACCGTGAGCAGGCCGCGCTGCAACACGCGGAGGCGGTCTGCGCCGCGGAAGTGATGCGTCTTGAGATAGGTGCTGGCGGTGACGAAGAATGTGCCGTTCGTGGCGAGCTGATGCGTCGGTGCGTGAGGCCACGGAGTCTCGGGCTCGGGCATGGAGAGACGGGTATCTGCCGACACGGGTGGTACGCAATCGTTGAAAAGCGGTAGAGGACTACCGCCCGTCCTCCGTAGCAATACTGCGGAGGGTGGACACTCCAAGACGCTTCGCGTTCGCCGGAGCCGTTGGGAAGTCCGGACGGCAGCCGCCTCTCCCGGCTCACTGCAAGAAAAACGCTGGAATCTATGCCGAAGGCGGCGGGGCTTCCGACGGCGGCAAGGCTTCCGGCGTTTGTCCCGAGTCCTCCGCCGCCAGCTCGTTGGCTTCGCTGATGACGGGCGCAATGGCGAGCAGTTTGTCTCCTTCGTCCAGGTTGATCAGTTTGACGCCTTGCGTGTTCCGGCCCGTAGGGCGGACATCCCTGACCGAAATGCGCACCATTTGGCCGCGCACCGTGATCAGCATGACTTCATCTTCGTCGCGAACCGTGAGCGCGCCCACCACTTTGCCGGTCTTCTCCGTGGTTTTCATGGTAATGATGCCTTTGCCGCCGCGGGACTGAACCCGGTATTCTTCAAAGTCGGTTCGTTTCCCGATGCCATTTTCGCCCGCCACCAGCAGGGTGGCGTTCGGAACGACCACCGCGGCCGCCACCGTCGAATCGGCTTCGCTCAAAGAAATGCCACGAACGCCCGTTGCCGGCCGGCCCATGGACCGGACATTATCTTCGTGAAAACGGATGCTCATGCCTTCGCTCGTGATCAACACCACGTCATCGCGTCCGGTCGTAAACTTCACTTCGATCAAGGTGTCGCTGGGTTCGATGCCAATGGCAATGATGCCGCCTTTGCGCACGTTGGCGAACTCGGACAACGCAGTCTTCTTCACCGTCCCCTGGCGGGTGGCAAAGAAAAGATGTCCCTCCTGTTCCCACGTCACATCCTCGCGATTGGGACCTTCCTTCGCCTCGATGCGGATGAGCGCCGCGATTTTCTCGTCCGGCTTCATTTCGAGGAGGTTGGCGATGCTGCGGCCGCGGGCGGCGCGTCCCATATCGGGAATCTCATGCACCCGCTCGACATAGACCCGGCCGGTGTTGGTGAAGAACATCAAATGATCGTGGGTGCTGGCGGTAAAGAGATGCTCGATGAAATCGTCCGCTTCGCCCTCCACCCCTGTGGCTTCGCGAGTGACCATGCCGATCACGCCCCGGCCGCCCCGGCGCTGGGCGCGGTAGGAACTGACATTAGTCCGTTTGATCAGGCCATTATGGGTGATGGTGATGATCACTCCTTCGTTGGCGATCAGGTCCTCGATTGCCATTTCGCCTTCGTCCGGGACCAGCTCCGTCCGTCGCGGCGTGGCATACTTTTCCCTGATAGTCAGAAGCTCCCCCTTAATGATGGCCAGCACGCGTTCCTCGCGGGCCAGGATATCCACCAGATCTGTGATCTTTTCCATGACCTCGTTGTATTCGGCTTTGACCTTTTCCCTTTCCAAGCCGGTCAACTGGTAGAGGCGCAACTCCAGAATGGCGTTGGCCTGTGCTTCGCTGAAGGAGTAGCGCCCGTTCACCAAACGGGCTTCACTGCGGATAATAATGCCGATTTGCTCGACCACCTGGCGGGTGAAATCAAACCCCAGCAGCTTGATCCTGGCTTCTTCGCGATTGCTGGAACCGCGGATAATGCGGATGAATTCGTCCAGGTTCGCCAGCGCGATCAAAAAGCCTTCGAGTGTCTCCGCTCTCTCCTCGGCTTTGCGCAAGTCGTAACGAGTGCGGCGCAAGACCACCTCCCGGCGATGCTCCACATAGCAATTGATCAGCTCCTTCAGATTGAGCGTCTTGGGCCGGCCATGATCGATGGCGAGCGCGTTGACGGCAAAGCTGGTTTCAAGTTGCGTCAGCTTGTAAAGGTTGTTGATCACCACCTTGGGAACGGCATCCCGCTTGATCTCGATGACCACGCGCGTGTTTTCGTCCGATTCATCGCGGACCGCGGTAATGTCAGCGAGCATTTTTTCGTTTACCAGGGCGGCGATTCGCTCGACCAGAGCGGCGCGATTCACCGCGTAGGGGACTTCAGTAATGACGATCTGTTCGCGACCGCCTTTGAGCTGTTCGACGCCGAGCTTGCCGCGGACCTTTACCGAGCCGCGCCCGGTCATGAAGTATTGTTTGATCCCCTCGAGTCCGCAGATCATGCAACCGGTGGGAAAGTCCGGCCCTTTGATGTATTTCATCAACTGCAGAATCGAAATATTCGGGTTATCGATTTGCGCGCAGATGCCCTCGATCACCTCTCCCAGATTATGGGGCGGCATGTTGGTGGCCATGCCCACGGCAATGCCGGTGCCGCCGTTGACCAGTAGGTTTGGAAAGGCGGCCGGAAGGACAATCGGTTCCTTGTGTTCTTCGTCGTAGGTCTGGACAAAGTCCACCGTCTCCTTGTCCAGGTCTTCCATCAGGACCGCGCCCAAATGCGTCAAACGCGCCTCCGTGTAACGCATGGCCGCCGGCGGATCCGCCTCCACGGAACCGAAATTGCCCTGGCCGTCCACGAGGGTGGCGCGCATGGCCCAGGGTTGGGCCATATGCACCAGCGTGGGGTAAATGGCCTGGTCGCCGTGGGGATGATACTTGCCCATGGTCTCGCCCACGATGCGCGCACACTTCAGGTGCCGCCGCGGTGGAACGAGGTTCAGGTCGTTGAACATGGCGAAGAGCAGCCGGCGCTGGGAGGGCTTGAGGCCGTCGCGCACGTCGGGCAGGGCGCGCGAGATGATGACCGACATCGAGTAGTCGAGGAACGAGTTTTTGATTTCCTCGGCCACGTTGATCTTGTCGATTTTTTCGTTGGCGGCGTAAAGCGGCGTCTGGGGCGAATCTGCTCCGGGAGGGCTGTTCGAGTTGTTGTCGTCGGGCATAGGGCAAAAAACTAAAACCAATTACCTCTGTTTCATTCGGGACACGGGCGGGGCTTCACGGAGCAAACTGTGAACGTCGGGCGCCGGGCCGCGCATCCTTAAACATCCAGATTCCGCACGCTCAGCGCGTTGTCCTCGATGAACTGGCGGCGCGGTTCGACTTCGTCCCCCATCAGCTTGGAAAACATCTCTTCCGCTTCCACCGCGTCGGTCAGATCGATGCGCAGAAGTTTGCGCCTGGCCGGATTCATGGTGGTCTCGAAGAGTTCCTTTGGATTCATTTCACCGAGTCCTTTGAAGCGTTTGACGGCCAACCCCCGGCGGCCCACCTCCAACACGGATTGGAGGATTTCCGCAATCGAAAAGAGCGGGCGCACCTGGGCTTTCTCTCCTTCGCCTTCGACCAGTTCGAAGAGCGGTTTGTCCTGGGCGGCGTAATGTTCGATGTTCAACCCCTTCTGCGCCAGCCTGGCCATGAGGTCGTCAATGGCGCGCGCCTCGTGCAGTTCCACATGACGGGCCCGGCGCGATGGCCCGGTCCGCGGCTTATCGGGGCCTCCTTCTGTCATCTCTTCCTCGCCGAAAAGCCCGAGATCGGGATTCTCCTCGCTGAATTTGCGGAGTTCTTCCTCGCCGTGGAAGTAGTGAACGGTCTCGTCGTTGCCCGAACGCACTTTCGCCAGGTGGCGCGGAAGCGTGCCGGCCTGCGGATCGCGATGCTCGATGTAATCGGCAAAATCGCCGCCATGACGCCGCAGCGCATTCGCGTATTTATTGAGCGATTCGAGCAGTTCCAGAATCTCGGCCAACTGGGTTTGGGTGAGTTCGCGGCCGTCCGCCAGATTTCGCAGCCGCACTTCATCGGTTCCAAGCTGGATCAAAATCCGGTTCAACGCCGCGTCGTCGTCCACGTATTCAACGCGCTTTTTGCGCGCAATCTGATAGAGCGGTGGCTGGGCGATATAAACAAATCCGCGTTTCACCAGTTCGGGCATCTGCCGGTAAAAGAAGGTCAAGAGCAGTGTGCGGATGTGCGAGCCGTCCACGTCCGCATCGGTCATGATGATGATCTTGTGGTAACGCAGCTTCTCGAGGTTGAAGGCGCCCTCTCCTTCGCCATCGCCGATGCCCGTGCCGATGGCGGTGATCATGGTGCGGATTTCGGCGTTCTGCAGCACCTTGTCCATCCGCGCCTTCTCGACGTTGATGAGTTTGCCGCGGATGGGGAGGATCGCCTGGAAC
>CAZCUL010000359.1:0-2556 GCA_964501475.1 uncultured Verrucomicrobiota bacterium
GTCTAGCGGCAGTTAGAGCGGCAGCAGTCGCGACGCTCTACGGCCTTCCGACCGACGCCCGCTGCGATCTCGAACAGGAACTCCTGCTTGAGTTATGGCGGAAGCGTGCTGCTTTTGACCCTCGGCGTGGTTCCTGGCGGACGTTTTCGGAGACCGTCGCCGCCAACAAAATGACTTCGTTGGTTCGGAGCATGTGTTCGCAGTGTTCCGGATATTTCAAAGAGCAACCGATTGAGTGGGCTTCTTCGCTGGCGGCTCCGAACGGGAGGAACGAACTGCGCGCTGATGTCAGGCGCGTGTTGGCCGGAGTCTCGACGTTTGATAGGCGCATCGCACGGTCGCTCGCCAACAATTCCCCTGCAGAAACGAGTCGTGACATGGGCATCTCGCGCGCGAGGGTTTACCGCGCGATCGAGTGGTTGCGCGCTGCATTCACGGCGGCCGGATTCGCGGATCGCCGAAGTGTGAATCGTCAGGAGGTCCGCAGATGACCCGCACGCCGGATGTCGTGCTTGCCAACCTCCACGTGCCTGACGACCTTACCGAGCGGGACCAATGGGTCTTGTGGCGCTACGAAACCAGGAGCGGGAAATCCACCAAGGTGCCCTATGAGCCAAGCGGTACCCGTGCCGACAGCACTGATCCCCGCACGTGGACAACCTTCCAGGAGGCGATGACCGCGTGGTGTCGTTATCGCCAACGGTATGCCGGACTTGGCTTTGTATTCGCGAAAGAAGATCCCTTCGCCGGAGTCGATCTTGATGATGCGCTTGACGAACAGGGTGACGTCAAGGCCTGGGCGCGTGGAATTGTGGAGCGCTTCAGCGATACCTACATGGAGATCTCCCCAAGCGGTCTGGGCCTCAAAATCTGGGCCCGCGGGTCGCTACCATCGAATCTGCCGGGC
The DNA here is from genome assembly GCA_964501475.1 of uncultured Verrucomicrobiota bacterium. GTDB lineage: Bacteria > Verrucomicrobiota > Verrucomicrobiia > Limisphaerales > CAZCUL01 > CAZCUL01. The sequence continues at coordinate 908 of CAZCUL010000359.1, forward strand.
GCGAAGGTGGCGGACGGGGCGATCGAGTTATACGACCACGCGCGTTACTTCGCGGTAACAGGCCTCGCCTTCCGTGGTGCCCCTCTGGAGATTGAGGATCACGCTGTTGATCTTGTGCGGCTGCACGAGCGGCTTACCGCCGGACGAAAGGGATGGCTGCTTCGGCCGCTTCCCAGCGGCCAGATCCCGTACGGGCGACAGCACAACACGATTGTGAGCGTTTGTGGAACGCTCCGAGCCCGAGGGATTTGTGAGGAGGCTATCGAAGCCTGCCTCCAGGTCATCAACGCCAAGCAATGCGAAATGCCGGGGCCACCGGAACACATCTCGCGGATTGTCCACAGCTCTCGGAAATGGGGGATCGAATGAACGAGGCACCTCCCGTACCGACATCGGACTGGCTGCCCGCGGTCGACCCTCCAGAAGGGGCGTGGCTGGAACCGTTGCCACTCGAAAGTGAGTTGCCCCCCGTCGAACCTTTTGCGGAAGACCTGCTTCCCGTCTCGCTACGTCCGTTGGTGCGCGACATCGCTGAGCGGATGCAGACGCCGGCGGACTATCCGGCGGTCGTGGCGGTGCTGTGCTTGGCTGGCGTGGTGAATCGGCGGGCGGAGATCCAGCCGAAGGCGCACGATACGAGTTGGGTCGTTGTGCCCAATCTGTGGGGGGGGATCATCGCGCCGCCAGGCTTCATGAAGTCGCCAGTCATCACCGCGACGACGCGTCCGTTGGTCCAAATTCAAACCGACTGGCGCCAGGAGCAGGAGGAAACGCTCTCAGACTATGCACGGCAAAGAGAGGAATACGAGCTTCGGTGCACAGCCTGGAAAGAGCAGTACAAGGCGGCCTGCAAGAAGGGGCGCGCCGCTCCGGAACGGCCAGAAGGTGAGCCGGATGAGCCGAAGTTGCGGCGGTTGATCGTGAACGATGCCACCTTCGAGGCGCTTCACCAGACCATGAGCGAAAACCCGGCAGGCATTCTGGTGATCCGGGATGAACTGACAGGCTGGTGGAGCACCCTGGATCGCGCAGGCCGTGAGGGCGAACGGGCATTCTGCTTGCAGGCCTGGAACGGCGACACCGGCCACACCATCGATCGCATCGGGCGCGGCACCATCCATGTGGAAGCGTGCTGCATGTCCATGTTGGGTGGCATCCAACCGGGCCGGCTTCGCTCCTATCTGATAGACGCACTCCACGACGGCCCAAGCAACGACGGGTTGATCCAACGTTTTCAGTTGCTCGTTTGGCCGGATACGCCCGCCGAATGGCGCTACATCGATCGGATACCGGACGCGGACTGTGAAGCGGTCGTATCGACGGTATTTCGCAGGCTGGTGAAGCTTGACTCCGAGAACCCGTTGCGGTTCCGCTTCGACCCTGATGCGCAACAGCTTTTCGTCGAGTGGCTGGCCGAACTTGAATCGAAGCTCCGTGGCGGCGAACTACATCCTGCCCTGGTTTCCCACCTGTCGAAATACCGCAGCCTTATGCCAACGCTGGCGCTACTGTTCGAGTTGGCGGATCGCGCCGCCGCGGGTTTTGAAGGTCTTGTAGGTACCAATCCCGGGGGATCGCAAAATCTCTGGGTATCACTGGAGCACGCCCAGCAAGCCGGTGCATGGTGCGAGTACCTGGAGTCTCACGCT
>CAZCUL010000360.1:0-2627 GCA_964501475.1 uncultured Verrucomicrobiota bacterium
GTATCGTAGACGAAGCCTTCCCGATCGAAGAAGGCAAAGGAGAAAGGCTGACCCGTCGCCTTCTCGACCTCCTCCCAATGATGCCGCACAACGGCCTTCGCCTTGGTGTCCATTGGCCGCGTCTGGCCCGTACGCAAGCCGCCCATGATCAACCGCACCGACACCCGATCATCCACGGCCGCGGCAATGGCTCGAATCACGGGCGAGAAACCCCAGCACCAGGAGCACATGGGATCCGCGAAATAAAAAAGGGTGCTGGTCCTTCCTGCCGCCATGTCCACATCCCGACATCCGTTCCATGCATCCTTGCCCCAAGGCAGAACGCCGGCACGGGCGCCCTTGAATTTTGCGCACCTGGATCCATTCGCAATGATGCTGGGACAGTTAGGAACAATGTTGGCGGACGGCAATCATCAACCCCTACCCCAATCTACCTGGCCCTCACTCGATGTACCCGTTATCGCCTCAAAGCCTGTCTCCTCCCTTCGGGTGTGGAAAATACCCACGCAAGGCAGACAGGGCCGCCTGTTGAAGGTCGTCCCCGATGCCTGTGGAAAACCCTGTTGAAAAGGACTGCGAAGCAGCGTTAACATCCCGAAGTGCACGACTTTTCCTCATCGTGCCCGAAAAAGCGGCAGATTCGTAAGCAGTTGAAATCAAATACTAAATGATCCGTCATCTGAAATGCCAGCTGCGCCTTGATCCCTGCTTTCAACGCGAATGATCGTCTTTTGCAGTCCTTGGGAACGCGCCGGCAACCATAGATTGCTCCAAAACCAATGTGGAAAACACTTCAGGGACCGGACGACCCGGTGGTTATTGCCACGGGTTATTTTCTGATTCTGTTGCGGCGCCGGCGCGACGTTTTCTTCCTTCTGCCGCGGATGACCTGTCGCCTGGCCCATAATCCTGATCTGCCTGGCGCGTCATGCTCATTTCGCTTAAGGCGATGCCCGCGAGAACAAGAGCCAGCGCGACAAGAGCCGACCACTCCGGCTGCTCGCCCAGCGCGACAACCCCGACACCCACGGCCCATAGCGGAATCAGGTAGTTGATCAGCGACAGGAAGCTTGGGCCGGCAATGGAGATCAACCTGAAATAGACGACTGTGGCAATGCCGGTGGAGACGATGCCGAGGAATGCCACGGCGACGGCAGCCGAGGCGGTGAGCGACAGTTGCCAAGGCTGATCCGCGGCGAGTGCAATCGGAACCATCAGCAGACTGGCGGTGATGGTCACTCCTGTGGCCGCTTCCAGCGGAGCCGTGGGAGGGCGGCGCCGGGCGATGATCGTATTGGCCGCGTAACATACCGCTCCGGCGACGACCGCAAGCTCAGCGGTCAGCATGGAGCCTTCCCCCCGCATCTCAAGGAGGATGTTCGGCCCCACCAGAATAACAATTCCGGAAAAGCCGATCACAAAGCCCAGAACACGAATCCCATTCAGGCGCTCGTCGTCAAGGAACAGGTGGGCCAGCACCAGCGTGGTCAGCGGCATGATCGCCATGAGAATACCGGCAAGCCCGCTTGGGATGTGCTGCTGACCCCAGCTGATCAACCAGAAGGGAAGCGCGTTTCCGACCACGGCGGAGGCCATGAAAAAGCGCCAGTGGATCGGCGATGTCGGCAACCATCGGGCACCGAACGCAAGAGCACCGCCAAGAGCGACGGCAGCGATGGTCAGCCGCGCGGCAACCACCGTTGCCGGCGGCAAGGCGCTCACGGCAATGCTGGTGAGCATGAAAGAGCTGCCCCACATCACGACGAGCGCGAGCAGCAGAAGCCAGTGCGCGAGCGGCCGCGACGTTAGCGCAGGCACAGGTTCATCTGCCGCCGACAGTGTCGCGGTTGAACTCCATCACTCCCGGCGCCAAGGCATCCACCGCGCCCGACCGATGCTCCAGGCAAGAACAGGAGGCCTCGGGCTCATAAGCGCAGGAGCCTGGGGGACGCGCAGGTTGCATTGTTATTCCAGTTCAATTTCAATATATTGACTTTCATCAGAAGGGCTTCAAACGGGATTTCGAGGCGCTGAAGTTGCGCACAGGGCGCCAAAGCGACTGATTCGCAGCGGCAAGGACCGGCGCATTCTGATCCGGACTGTACTTTGGCTCGGAACACCACAGAAAACAAGCCTGGGTCAATACGTTAAAGCCTGCCCGCCTTTCAGGCAGAAGCGAAGGAATGCTTTGGTTACCGCACGGTGGCCACGATGATCCAAAGTCACCCACAGAGTTTTCCACAGATTTTGTGGATGGAGTTGCGCTGGAATAGCGCCTTGGACGGCATCAGGACACCTTTCTGGACAGCAGGACGGTTGAAAACGAACCGCGGCGCTGGACGCTGGCGGCGAAGGGACTAAACTTCTTCCGAATGGGATCCCGCATGCCTGCAGCGCGATGGAAAGGATGAGCGATGAAGGCGATGGTCATTGACAGGTTCGGCGGCCCTGAGCAACTGCATCTGGCCGAGATCACCACGCCCGAGCAGGGGCCTGGGGAGGTGCTGATCAAGATCGAATACACAAGCGTCAACCCCGTGGACTGGAAAATCCGCGAGGGCATGTTGGAGCCCATGTTTCCCCACGATTTTCCTGTTATTCTGGGATGGGATGCCGCCGGGACGGTG
>CAZCUL010000361.1:0-2959 GCA_964501475.1 uncultured Verrucomicrobiota bacterium
AGTCCCGGCTTCAGCCGGTCGGACTTCGCCTTGTCGAGCGCCTGGCAAGTTTTCATAATCATTATGTCTGTCGCCCCGCCGCGCCCGACCAGGCGAACGTCCCACCGGCTGAAGCCAAACTCCGGGGGCATTGGCAAAGCCTATTTTAAAGGCATCACTGGCCTTCAAAAAACTTATTCGTCCTTTCCACCGCCGTTCCGCTCTTTTAGACTTTGCCACACATGGCGCACTCGACCCATTCCCACCTCTATCGCGTCACCTATGCAGACTGCACGGTTGGCAATCACATTTATTACTCGCGTTACCTCGATATCCTCGAAGCGGCGCGTGGCGAATTTTTTCGCCATCTGGGCAGGACCTTTCACGATTGGCAGGGCGAAGACACCATTTTCCCGGTAATGGAATCGCATTTGCGCTATCGACGCCCGGCTCGTTACGACGAAATCATTCGCGTCGAGACCTGGATCGCAGAACTCACTCGAATCCGGCTGGGCTTTGACTATCGAATCCTTAACCAAAGCAACGAAGCAATTCTGTCGGGCGAAACGCGGCACGTCTGCACAACTCTGGCGGACAAGCCCAAGCGGATTCCGTCCGATCTGGCAAAATTGCTCGCTCCGTTTATTTCTCCCGTCACAGCGCCGGAAACGCCGGCCTGACGCCGGCGGGGCCGGCTTTCCCTCTGGGCGCGCGCCTCCGATCTTCAATTTTCTCGGGTTGAGCCTTTTCAAAGGGCTCCGGACCGGCGTAATCTACCCTTGTTAATCAATCAACCAAGATGTGCGGTAAAGAGAAAGAAGGATGCTTATGACAAACAAAAATGTGAGCAAGGAAAAGGTCGTGGATGATTTGAAGACGCTGGTGAGCGACGCGGAAGACCTGGTTAAAGCCGCCGCCACGAACGTGGCAGACAAATCCAAAGACGAATTGAAGACGGCTTTGGAGAAACTCAAGGTTTCCTGCCGCCGCATCGAGGACCGAGCGGTCAGCGGCGCCGAAGCAACGAATGAAGTGATCCGCGGGCATCCTTACGAATCGATTGGAATCGCCTTCGGCCTCGGATTGCTGGCCGGCGTCTTACTGACCAAGCATTGAGAAGCAGCCGTCTGGGAGAAAACTGATCCAGAGGCCTCGCGATCAGCCCAACCCCGGGACGCTGATGTTTAGCGCGGGCAGGGACTGCAGAGGAGCGGGTGCTCGATTCCGGTCCAAAGCCGGCCTTCGGGCCTTGCGCCGCGGCAAGCTTTAAGCAGATGAGCGCGAAGCGTCATAATTTCCTGTCCGGAATATCCGCCGTTCCACTGCTTTTGATCGCGGCGATAGTGCCTGCGCGCAGTTCGGAATTCTCGCACTGGTCCCTGCGTCCCGTTGTTCGGCCGCCGATTCCGCAAACCACGATTTCGAGTTGGGATCGCAATCCGATTGATCAGTTTGTCCGTGTTCGCCTCGAAAAGGAGAAGCTGATCCCTTCTGGAGAAGCGGACCGGCGCACGCTGATTCGGCGTCTCAGCTTCGATCTGATTGGCCTCCCGCCCGGGCCGGAAGAAGTGGAAGCGTTCCTGGCGGACCATCGGCCCGATGCCTACGAGCGGTTGGTCGAGCGCCTGCTGGCTTCACCTCACTATGGCGAACGTTGGGGCAGGCATTGGCTCGACGTGGTGCGCTTTGCCGAAAGCCACGGTTTCGAAATGAATCAGCCGCGGCCCACTGCCTGGCACTATCGCGACTACGTAATTCGCTCCTTCAATGAGGACAAGCCTTACGACCGCTTCATCGTCGAGCAACTTGCGGGAGACCTGCTGGGCGTGGATGAGGCCACCGGTTTCATCGTTGCCGGCCCGGCCGACCAGGTCAAAAGCCCGGATCCCGAATTGACGGCGCAGCAGCGCATGGACGAGCTCCATGACATGGTCGGAACCACCAGCAGCACCTTTCTGGGATTGACGGTGGGATGCGCGCGCTGCCACGACCACAAGTTCGATCCGATTACGCAGGTGGATTATTACAACATGCAGGCTCTCTTTTCGGGCGTGCATCATGGAGAACGCGAACTCAAGCCACCCGACTACACCGAGCGCGCAGCGAAAGCGGAGGGGCTGCGCAAGGAAGAGGACCGAATCAATCGGGACCTGGCTGCTTTCGAGCCGGTGGCCCGTTTGCGGCCGCCCATCCTGATTGATGACGACCCGGCTCTTTCCGCAGCCGTCAGGTCGCTGAAGGCGCCCGCGGCCGGGGTGAAATTTGACAGCGGCACTGCGCGCGGCGAAACAGGCGATCCCGGAGATGCGACCCGTCTGCCGACACTGAGTTCCGGCGCGCAGGAATTTCCCGCAGGTCCGGACGAGGATGTTTTTGTATGGAACCTCCGGACCAGCGGCTGGCATCGAATCTGGATTTCCTGGGCTTGTGGCCGGGATGAACTCGCTGGCGATGCCCGTTATCTGATTGATGCCGATGGCGAACTTGCCACGCGGGAGGATCAGACTCTGCTGGCAGAAGTGGATCAACGCGAGTTCGCCGGAGGCGGCAAACCAGCGGCCGCGGAGTCTTTGTGGAGCGGTTTCCATCATGCCGGCCTGCGCGAGTTGTCTCCGTCCAGTTGCCTTGTCTTGCGCAATGGAGACGGCGCGCCGCGCGTGAGCGCCGACTTGATTCTGCTCGAACCGGCTGAGGCCTTCTCCGGCCGCAGTCCGTTGATGCCGCATTTGCGCCCGCCCGTGACTCGCGCTGCGAACACGGACCGGTTTCCCGAAGTGGAGGCCCGGTTCGTGCGTTTCACTGTTCGCGAGACCAGCCAGCTCGAACCGTGTCTGGACGAACTCGAAGTATTCACTGCGGAAACCGAGCCGCGGAATATCGCCCTGGCTGCCGCCGGAGCGCGCGCCACCGCCTCCAGCACTCTGCCGGGTTATGAAATTCACAAGCTCGAACATGTAAACGACGGGCGTTACGGAAACGA
>CAZCUL010000362.1:0-5920 GCA_964501475.1 uncultured Verrucomicrobiota bacterium
TCGCTGAAGAAATGGACGCTGCCGTCGCAGAGCAAAAACGTCGATCCGCCGGGATGCCGGCTCTTGAAGCCGCAGGCCTTCGACCAATTGCTGTTGCCGGCGCCCGAGTTGTCTTCAAAGGTGTTGATGGGGATCGTCGTGCCGCAGAGCGGAAAGTTGTTGTGATACGCGCCGTTGAATGTGCATTGGCTCGGAATCGTCTCGCCCGCCATGATGGTGTTCGTGAGGCCGTCTTTGATATCGTCGAAGCTGACGCAGGTTTTCGATTGGCGATCGATGATCCCCACGCCGTCGGGGCCGTAGTCGCCGGTGTTGTGACAGCAGTAGCTGCCCTTGCCTTCGGCGCAATAGTAGCAAGGGTTGTCCCACGTTGGGCCTTGGCTCATCGGGTACCACAGGCCCATCGAGTTGGCCGGGTTGTGCTGATTGACTTGAATCCGCCCCCCGAGCAGAGCATTGCTCGCGCTGCCGTCGGTCGGGCAAATGTAAGCGGTGATCACTGCCTGCGTCGCCGGCGCGTTGACCGGATCCCAAATGGTGAGCTTGAAGTCGAATTTGTCATAGACATTCTGCTGTTCCATGTGGGGTAAGATGAACGCCGCCCACGTCCCCCCTTTGCCGATGGGGAAATTCGCGCCGTAGGGCAGCCTGCCGATCGACGTGTGATAGTTGTGCAGCGCCAGGCCGATTTGCTTGAGGTTGTTGCTGCACTGCATCCGCCGCGCGGCTTCACGCGCCGCTTGCACCGCCGGCAGCAGCATCGCGACGAGGATGCCGATGATCGCAATCACCACGAGCAGCTCGACCAGGGTGAATCCGGCGCGGGTGTTTCTGGCACGACTGGCGAACACGATGAGCACACTCCATCTGGGAATCGGATGTGCGATGAGGATTAAATCCTTTTATAGCCGCTGGCGGCTGGCTAAGCTACACAAATGATCGGAGCGCAGGCTCCCTTAACCCTCGTTGCGCAAAGGGAAATCGATGATGCATCCGCTTTCGTTCCACGCGTTGGCTGCGGCCCTGGTCGTGTGGCTCGCCGCCGGCGCGGCCGCCGCCGAGCGGAATGTGATCCTCTATGTCGTTGACGACCTCGGTTCGACCGACGCGGGCTGCTATGGCAACACCGTCATCCGCACGCCGGGGCTCGACGCCCTCGCCAAAGGGGGTACGCGCTTCACGCACGCCTTTTGCACTACCGCGAGCTGCAGCGCCAGCCGCAGCGTGATTCTCACGGGGCTTTATAACCACGCCAACGGCCAGTACGGCCACGAGCACACGTATCATCACTTCAGGGCCTTCGACAACATCAAGAGCCTGCCGGTGCTGCTGGCGGCCCAGGGTTATCGCACGCTGCGGGCGGGAAAATTTCACGTCGGGCCGGAAGAGGTGTTTCACTTCGACGCGGCGATCGGCGGCCCGTCGCCCGCCGCCATGGCCGACAAATGCCGCGCGCTGATCGCCGCCGAGAGCGACAAGCCGTTCTTCCTCTACTTCTGCACGACCGAGCCGCACCGGCCCTTTCGCCGCGAAGGGAGCACGCCCGTGAAACCCGACGAGGTGATCGTTCCGCCTTACCTTCCGGACACCAAGGCATGCCGCGAAGAGTTGGCCCAGTATTATATGAGCGTCGAGCGGGCCGATTCAGGCTTGAAAAGGTTGCTAGAGATTCTCAATGAGACCGATCATGCGAACGACACGCTGGTGATCTTCATCAGCGACAACGGCATCGCCTTTCCCGGCGCGAAGACGACGCTCTACGAGCCGGGCATGCGATTGCCGTGCGTGGTGCGCAACCCCTATGCAAAGCAGCCAGCCGCGACAACCGATGCGATGGTCACCTGGGCCGACATTACGCCGACGATCCTTGACTTCGCCCAGGCGTCGCCCGAGAGCGCCGAGTTTCACGGGCGGTCGTTTCTCGGCGCGCTGGAGCAAGAGCACCCTGAGGGCTGGGACGAAATTTACGCCTCGCACACGTTCCACGAAATCACGATGTACTACCCGGTCCGGGTGGTGCGCAGCGGCAAATACAAATATATTTTGAATCTGGCGCACCAGTTGCCCTTTCCCTTTGCTTCTGACCTCCAGGAATCGCCCACCTGGCAAAGCGCGGTCAAAAACGGGCGGGAGCTTTACGGGCGCCGGCGCATCGACGACTACATCCAGCGGCCGCGCCACGAGCTTTACGACCTCGAAGCGGACCCGCACGAAGTGGTGAATCTGGCGGGCGGCTCTGAGCACGAGAAAGCTCTGAAGCAGCTTCAGGCAAAGCTCCGCAAATTTCAGGAAGAAACCCGCGACCCCTGGGTGGTGAAGTATCAGTACGAGTGATGGCTGGCCGCAGGAAGACCCGCGCCAGATGTAAGGAGGTGTGGACATGGTCATCGGTATGATAGGGGTAGGAGCGAGGGATGAACCTCGCTCGGCCACTTCCTCATCAGTCGCATGAAGCCGAATCGAGTTCGCATCGAGGGGCCAGTTGCCCTCAGCTCTACGGACTGTCCGTTCGCTTCCAGTTGCTCTCCACCTCGTGTCGCCACGACGCAGTTACTTTCAGCCATTGGCGGGAAGCTCCGCCAAGGAGGGACTCTCACCCTCCGGTGCGCGTTCCTTCCCAAGCGCACGAGTCCCGCCTTCAGGCGGCGGGGCGCGCGCCGACACCATGCCTATGAAAACTTGCCGCGCGCTCGGCAAGGCCAACGCTCGCCCGTGTTCCCTTCCGCGCCGGCCCAATTACGGCCACCGCCATTTCCTCGTCTCCGCCGACTGCTATGAACACGCGCCGCGCCTCGGATTCTCCCCGCAGCGCATGGACGGCGTTGCCGGCACAGCAGCACGCCACCGAACAGTTGCCTGGTGCGTGCCTGCCCAATCACTATCATGGTGCTGTTTCACAAAGCCCGGTCAAAGTCCGCCCGAGCGCCCCAGGACATTCATGGCGAACAGGATCATCATCGCCACGCAGCTCGCCAGCTTGCCCACGACGCCCAGCACCAGCCCGAGGACAGCGCCCACCCCGGCCTTGCCGGAATCGCGCAGACTCCGCCTTCCCAGGAGTTCAAACAGAGCCGCGCCAATGAATGGACCCAGAATCATTCCGGGAATGCTGAAAAAGATTCCGACAATTCCGCCCACGATCGCTCCCACGATCCCTTTCCAGGTTGCGCCAAAACGCTTCGCCCCGTAAGCGCTGGCCAAATGGTCGAGAATCAAAGAGATGACGGTAAGCAGGACCAGAAGCGTCATGACAAACCAGCCCGCCCCGGTATCGCCAAAGTAAACCTTATGCCCGATGGCGGCCACCAACACGACCGGTGTGCTGGGCAGGGCCGGGACCACGCTCCCAATCAACCCGATAGCCATAACCATCAAGGTGATGATCAAACCCGCGGTCTGCTCGGCAGTCATGCGCGATCTTTCTCCCTGAAACGCAGGGCTGTCACCGCTTCAACAAAGTCCTCCGGCAACGGCGCCGCAAAGGCTTCCCGCTTGCCGGTGCGCGGATGTGCAAACGTGAGGGTCCGGGCATGAAGCAAGACGCGAGGGGGGCTGTAGCCGGAGCATTCGCGCAGGTGTGTGTTCTGCCGTTTGCCATACAAGGTGTCGCCCGCCAAGGGGTGGCCGAGCGATTGAAAATGGACGCGTATCTGGTGCGTTCGCCCGGTGTGAATCCGTGCCTCGACCCAGGTGGCGCCTCTCAGGCGTTCAATCACTTTATAGCTCGTCCAGGCCTCGCGGCCTCCCTCCTGCACCGTCATCTGTTTGCGATGTGTGTAATGCCGGGCAATGGCCGCGCGAATCTCGCCGCTGTCCCGCATTAAGTTGCCGCAGACAATCGCGTCGTAAACCTTGCTCATGCTGCGACCTTTGAACTGGTCGGCCAGGGCCAGGTGGGCTTGGTCGTTCTTGGCCACCACCATGCAGCCGCTCGTTTCCTTGTCCAGCCGATGCACGATTCCGGGCCGGGCCACACCGCCGATTCCGCTCAGTTGACCCCGGCAATGATGAAGGAGGGCGTTAACCAGTGTGTGTTCATCGTGGCCGACGGAGGGATGCACCACCATCCCGGGTGCCTTGTTCAGCACCAGCAAATCCGCGTCTTCGTAAACAATGTTCAGCGGAATGTCCTGCGGTGGCGATTCGGCTGGACGCGCTTCGGGCCAATAGACATCCACGCGGTCGCCGGCGCGCGGACGCTGGTCTGGTTTGGCAGGCTGGCCGTTCACCTTAATGTGGCCCTGAACGATCAGGCGTTGGAGGATGCCGCGGGAAGCGGCGGGAAATTGTGTGCGCAAGTAGGTGTCCAATCGCACTTGGGGGAGCGACTCTTCCACGATGACCGTTGCCCTGCGGGAATCCGTATTCAAGAATCCGCTTCAGCCGGCGCGCGCGACTATCGGGCCGAGGAAGAGCCCGCCTCGGCGCGACGCCGATCATCCTGCCAGGAGAGCAAAAAGAGCAGCCCTACGCCAATGCAGATCGCGCTGTCCGCCACATTGAAGGCCGGGAAGCCGGCTTCGGCGCCATTTCGGCGAATCACGTAAAAGTAGATGAAATCGATGACGTGGCCGACCCGGAGCCGGTCCGTCAGATTCCCCAGGATGCCTCCGAAGATCAGGCCCAGCGCCGCCTGCCCGCCGAGGGTATGAGGATCGAAATGATGGCGTGTGAAGTAAAGAATGACCAGGGCCGCCAGCGCCACGATCGCAAGAAGCCCGTTGTTGCCGTAAAAGACACTCCAGGCCGCGCCGGTATTGCCCCAATGAACGAATTTGAAAAAGCCGTGCACCACCACCTTTTCATCGCCGTACCCGAGATAAGCCAGCACGATGAACTTGGTCGCCTGATCGAGGAGAAAGACCGTCAGAGCGATGATCCCGATGCGCCCGTTCGAACTTAGATTGGACAATCTGCTCATCGCCTGCACCGTTCACTCATTCCCGGCCTTTTCCAAGCGGGATTTGCGTTTTCTGGCGATAAGGCCTTGGTGAATTTCTTCATCTGGTTGAGGTATTGTTTACCGCCTGCCAGCTAAAAAGACAATTGAATTTGCCGTTCCACGTGCGCTGAAGGCCGCTTCTTTCATCTCCTTCCTGGTTTCGAGTTGTTCAATTCCGCCCGGACCGATAAGCTCCGGGCATGGCAACTAATCGGGTGTCTTTCAGTTTCCCTTCGATCCTGGCCGTGCTGGCGGCGGTTGGCAGTTTCTTCGTGGGAGCATTGTGGGGGTTTATTCTGGCCATTATCGCGGTCATCCTCGGTCTGGTGGGGGTGGTTCTCGCATTGTTACCCCAGGTGCGCGGCGGCATCTTGAGCGTGTTCTCAATGGCAGCCGGCATTCTGGGCATGGCGGTGGCCGTAATGAAAGCGGTCTTTTGGCTGCTGGGCTGACCGTCGAGCCGAAGGGCTGTTTCTAAAGCGAGAAGCCCGCGGCAGCCGCATCCTGCGCAAACATGCGGACGGTTTCGAGCGAAAGCTCCTGCAAGTCCTGCCCAGCCAGCTTGAGCGCCTTATTAAGAATGTCGTGCGGGACCGTTACGATGTGGCAGCCGCACTTCTCCGCCTGAAAGATGTTGAGCACTTCGCGGACGCTCGCCCAGAGCAATTCGGCTTTGGGCAAATCATCGAGAAGGTCCAGACTTTTCCCCATGATGGGCTCGGGATCACGGCCCGTATCCGCAATCCGCCCGGCGAACACCGATACCACCGAGGGCACATCCCGATTGAGCGCGCCGGCCACTCCCTTGACCTGGTCGAGGGTCAGAATGGCGGTGATATTGAGCTGCACCCCTTCCTGGGCGAGGTCACGGATGAGCGGCAACGACGATTCGGCTCGCGTGTTCGTGATGGGGATCTTGACGTAAACGTTCTTCTGCCAGGACGCGATTTTGAGCGCTTGCCGGCGCATTTCCGGGAA
>CAZCUL010000363.1:0-5327 GCA_964501475.1 uncultured Verrucomicrobiota bacterium
ATTCACGCTCCCTCGAGCGCCCATCCGCCGGACGGGCACTTTTTGAGCTGGCAACCGGGCAGAATCCCTTACATGGGAGAAGCAGACATGGCCTGGGAGCTTGCCGCCGGAGCCGATCTGGTTCTGCAACTGCACCTGCAACCAACGGGAAAGCCGGAACAGATTCAATCCAGGGTGGGCTTTTATTTCAGTGAAAGAGCGCCCACCAGAAAACCGCTCAAAATCTGGCTGAACTCCTACAACATCGATATTCCCGCTGGCGCCACCAATCACCCGGTGGAAGAGAGCTACACCCTTTCCGCGGACGTGGATGTTCTGGGAGTGCTGCCGCACGCGCACTTTTTGGCGAAGGAAGTGCACGGCGTGGCCACGTTGCCGGACGGCGGCCGCAAATGGCTGATCCGGATCAATGACTGGGACTTTGACTGGCAAGGGGATTACCGATACGCCGAACCGCTGTTTCTTCCCCGGGGAACCACCATCGCGATGCGTTATTTCTACGACAATTCCGCCAATAACCTGGATAATCCCAATCATCCCCCGCAGCGCGTCCGCTACGGCATCGAGTCCAGCGACGAAATGGCCGAGCTTTGGTTGCAAGTTCTGCCGCGCCATCCCGAGGGCCGGGCCGCTTTGCAGAAGGACGCTGAGCGGCGGGTTCTGGAGGATGCGCTCGCTTACAACCGCTATTTGCTCGATAGGAACCCGAACGACGCCCAGGCGCACACCGGCATGGGAAAGGCCCTGTATTTGCAAGGGCGCGGCCGGGAAGCGCTGGAATATCTGCAACGGGCGCTGCAACTGAAGCCGAGCGATGAAGCGCATTACTACACCGGCCTCTCGTTGCGTCAAACAGGCCAGAGACCCGCTGCCATTCCTCATCTGCAGGCTGCCCTTCGATTCAATCCCGACCACGCCAAAGCTCATGGCAACCTCGGTTTGGTTTACCTGGAGGGGAAGGATCTGGTGCGCGCTGAATTCCACCTGCGGCAGGCGCTGCAACGCGACCCGAAAGACGCCATCGCCCACGACAGCCTGGGCATTATCTACGCCCAACGGGGCGATCTCGACCGCGCCGAAGCGCATTTCCGCATCGCGCTCCAACTCGCGCCGGCTGACGCCCTCGCGAAACAACACTTGGAGACTCTTCTGCGCCAGAAAGGCGGGCGGTAACCAGAGCTTGTCCCAAAACGGCCTCACCCAAACTTTGTCGAGTAATGGAATGAATTTCGGGGCATTTCGACAAAGTTCGCGACAAAGTTTCCGACAAAGTTCAGGAGCATAACGCTCTTGGGATAAGCCCTAACCAGGGACTCTTTCCTGGAATCGCCAACAACCGAAGTGACGAGGCTCACTTCAATCTCAGCATCCCGGGCTCTCAATGAGAGCTTCCGTCGGCGCCTCGCAGTCGCCGCAAACTCGCCATTGAATCAAACTCCTTTGGGCACGGCCCAGTGCCCTTGGCGGTAGCTGCGGCGGACGAGCTGGTTTGCCTCCGGGTCATCCAGGATTTGCTCCGTCTGCGGATCGAACTGGAGCGTGCGGCCCACGCGTGTGGCGATGTTGGCCAGGTGACATAATGCGGCGGACAAGTGTCCGATCTGCGCGTCGGCGTTGGGGTGTTTGCCGTTCCTGATGCACTCGAGGAAATTGCGGTGGTGCGGAGTGCTGTTCAGGCGGGCCTCGGACTTTTGGCGAAGCTCGTTGCGCGGCCCAAAAAGCTGCCAGCCGCTCTGCTTGCCCAGGATGAGCATTCCCTCCGTGCCATAAAACGCGTTTCCATTCTCGTGGCCTTCCTGGACGTAAGGCGACCAAATGCGCTGTTCGAAGATCAGTTGTTTGTGTTTGCCCGGCTTCGGGTCGTCCGTGTACTCGAACACCACATATTGCGTGTCCGGGAATTGCTGGTCGTCGTCGAAAAAGTATTTGCCGCCCAATGCCGCAATCCGGTTCGGATGACGGTCCACCCCCAAACCCCAGCGGGCGATGTCGATGTCATGCACGCCGTCGTTGCCGATATCGCCGCAACCGAACGCGTGCCACCAACGCCAGATCGAATGGAGGAAGTTCCGCTGGTAGGGTATTTCCGGTGCGGGCCCAAGCCACAGATCATAATCGAGCCACTGCGGAGGTTCCGTCGGCTGCGCGCGCCCAATGGAGCCGCGGCGCTGGCTGTTCCACGCCTTGGCCACGAGCACTTCGCCAATCGCTCCGCTCCGCACCAATTCGACAGCCTGCGCGAGATGTTCCGCACTGCGGCTTTGGGTGCCGGTCTGCACGATTCGTTTGTTGTGCCGGGCCGCTTCCACCATCAATCGGCCCTCCCGAATGTTGTGCGAGCAGGGCTTTTCCACATAAACATGCTTTCCGGCCTCGCAGGCCAGGATGGTTGCCGGCGCGTGCCAATGGTCCGGTGTGGCAATGATGACCGCATCGACCTCCTTGGCGTCGAAAATTTCGCGCATGTCTTTGACCGTTTTGGGCGCTTTCGCTCCCGCCTCCTCGACCGCGCGAGCCGCGGCAGCCATGCGATTTGCATCCGGGTCGCAAACATAGGCGACGGAGACATCCGGCTGCCTGACAAAGGAATTGAGGAGGTTCATCCCCATACCGCCCGGGCCTACAATGCCGGCAACGATTTGCTCGTTCGGACTGGCGGCGCGCACCGGGCGGGCCCATGACAGCGCAGCCGCGCCAGCCAGCGTGACACTGGTGTGTTTGAGGAAATCCCGACGATTGCTCTGAGGCATAACGATCCTTTCGTTTGGTGAGTTGCTGGCAAATATGGGCAAGAAAGCGGGGCCGCGTCCAGAACTTCGGGTAATCTAGGTAGGGCTTGTCCCAAGAGCGTTTTATGCTCCTGAACTTTGTCGGAAACTTTGTCGCGAACTTTG
Organism: uncultured Verrucomicrobiota bacterium; assembly: GCA_964501475.1. Taxonomy (GTDB): domain Bacteria; phylum Verrucomicrobiota; class Verrucomicrobiia; order Limisphaerales; family CAZCUL01; genus CAZCUL01. The sequence goes on from CAZCUL010000363.1 coordinate 2,895, forward strand.
TCGAAATGCCCCGAAATCCATCCCATTACTCGACAAAGTTTGGGTGAGGCCGTTTTGGGACAAGCTCTTAGGTAATCTATTCCCTGCAAGGACGGAAGGCGGCGTATCTGAACGCTGCCACTAAAGGAGCGCCGCTGTCCGCAGCCGCAGCAGCCGGGAAGCAGAGCTGATTCCGGATTCCCCAGCGCCTTTCGTATTCGGAAGCGCTGCGGCCGGGGGCAGTCGCGCTCCGGAAAAATCGCCGGTTCCCCCCCGGGCTCTCTGACAAGGCTCTCTGCGTTACGCGGCGGCGGCTTCGGGCGCGCGGTGATCGGCCTCGAGATTTAAAACAGCCGGTCGAACCGCGTTCCTTTTCGCGCAGGACACCAGTAGGTTGTGGCGGCCGGTTTGCGTTTGAGTTCCAACAGGTCCTTGCCGCACAGGCGCAACACCAGACCCAGGGGCGTTACCATGAGCAGGAAAAGAAGCGTCAGGAGCACCTTTCCAATCACTTGCCCGAAATGAAAACTGACAGTCATCCCTCCGCGATAAAAGCCGCGAAACCAATGCGGCCAGATCGAACAGACCGACAGCACGACCACCAGGCCGGCGCCCATCACGAGCAATAGTTCGCGGCTGATAATGCCCTTCCGATGCAGCAGGTAAGTGACGATGGCCACCACCACCGCCATGACGGCAGTGAACTTGAGCCATTCGCGCGGTTCTTCTTTCAGTTTCAACTTCATAAAACGAGCCGGGTTAATCGGGGACCGGCTCGAAGGTTTGTGTCACCTGCCGCTTCGGTTGTGCGCGCCGTTCCAAAACAAAGTTTCCAATCACCAAATAATCCATCTCCGTGTTCACGAAGCAGCGATAAGCGTCGTCCGGCGTGCAAACGATCGGTTCGCCCCGGACGTTGAAGGATGTGTTGACCAGCACCCCGCAGCCCGCAGCCGCTTCAAACTTCTCGAGCAGAGCATAAAGGCGCGGGTTCTGTTCCGATGTGACTGTTTGAATGCGGGCGGAATAATCGACGTGTGTCACGGCCGGCAAAGTGGAGCGAACCTCCTTGAGCCGTTCGAAGCCTTTCCCCGAGTCCGAAATGGGTTTGCGCAAAGCTGCTTTGATCGGCGCGACCAAAAGCATATAGGGCGATTCGTCCAGATCGAAGTAATCCCTGACCCGTTCCCGCCGAACCACCGGCGCGAACGGCCGAAATGATTCGCGGAACTTCACCTTCAGATTCATGACCGATTGCATGCGCGGAGAACGGGGATCGCCCAGGATGGACCGGTTGCCCAGTGCTCGCGGGCCGAACTCCATTCGACCCTGAACCCAGCCAATCACCTTTTCACCTTGCAGCCACGCGACCACTCGATCCAGCAGCGTTTCGTCGTCCAAGCGGTCATAAACGGCTTGATGGCCGTCGAGAGCGATCCGGATTTCGTCATCGGTGAATTCAGGTCCGAGCAAGGCCCCCTTCATGTCGTCGCCGGCCAATGGTTTTGGCGTCGATTTTGCAGCGACAGCCGCGGGTCCGGGCGGAGCGTGGCCGTTCGGAGTTCCCATTCGCGCGACGGCCAAAGCGGCGCCCAAGGCGCCTCCGGCATCTCCAGCCGCCGGTTGAATCCATATTCGCTCAAAGATCTTTTCGCGCAGAATGGCTCCATTGGCCACACAGTTCAGCGCCACGCCGCCAGCCAGACAAAGGTTGCGCTGGCCTGTGACTTCCCGCGCGTGCCTCGCCAGCCGCAGCATGATCTCCTCTGTGACCACTTGAATCGAACGGGCCACATCCATGAAGCGCGGATCGACTGGTGTCTCCGGCGTCCGGGGCGCGCCGCCAAAAAGTTGATGAAACTTTGCGTTGGACATGGCGAAGCTGCGCAGGAACGCGAAGTAATCCATGTTCAGCCAGAATGAACCGTCCGGCTTCAGATCAATCAGATTGTCGTAAATCGCCCGGACGTATTCCGGTTCGCCATAGGGCGCCAGCCCCATGAGCTTGTATTCGCCGGAATTGATGCGAAACCCGCAATAAGCTGTGAAGGCGGAGTAAAGCAATCCCAGCGAATGTGGAAAGCGCAGCTCTTTCAAGATCTCGAGGCGATCGTTGGAGCCTTGACCGATGGTTGTCGTGGCCCATTCGCCGACACCATCCACGGTGAGAATGGCGGCTTCTGCGAAGGGGGACGGATAAAAGGCGCTGGCCGCATGAGCTTGATGATGTTCGGTGAAAAGGACCGGGCATCCTTCGCGCAAAGCGGGCAGCTCTTCGCGAATCGTTCGGCGCAGATTCAACTTTTCCGCCAGCCAGCCAGGCAATACTCGCGGAAAGGTGAAGAGCCCCTGCGGCGCCACGGCCAGATAAGATTCCAGGAGACGGGTAAACTTTGTGATCGGCTTGTCGTAGAAAACCACGGCGTCCAGTTCGGAGGCGGTCAATCCGCCGTG
>CAZCUL010000364.1:0-5688 GCA_964501475.1 uncultured Verrucomicrobiota bacterium
CCACGGCATTCGCGTCAACAGCATTGCTCCCGGATTCACGGAAACTGAGGCCGCCGCGCGATTGATTGAGCGCTTGGCGGCAGAAGCGGGGACTGACACGGCGGCGGCGAGGAAGAATCTGATGAGTTCGCTGGGCGGGATTCCACTCGGTCGCCCCAACCGGCCCGATGAAGTCGCGGAACTGGTTGCGTTCCTCGCTTCTGACCGGGCCTCTTCGATCACCGGAAGCGAATACGTCATTGACGGCGGAAACATTCCCACAATTTGAGAGAACAACAAGATGAGGACATCATGAAAAAGGAAATGAACCTGCCCTGGCCCATTGACGCATACGTTCGGGCAATCAATGCCGGTGATGCTGATGCGCTCCTGTCCAGCTTTGCCGATGATGCCATGGTCAAAGACGTGGGGCAAGAGATTCGCGGCATTGCTGCGATCAAAGAATGGGCTAACCGCGAAATCTTCGCCGTTAATGTCACTTTGGAGGTCCGGGACGTAGTCGAGCGAGATGGCCAGACTATTGTCACCGTGAAGATTGATGGCACATTCGACCGGACCGGTCTGCCCGACCCGCTGCTGATGGATCATTGCTTCACCGTCACCAACGACAAGATCGCTGCTTTGACTTGCCGGTTGACGAACGCGTGACCCCCAAAGAGCTTAAACGAAGTTTGAGCACCTTCGGCCAGTTGATTTGCTCGAACGACCTTACGACCATCCAAAGTTCGAGCTGCCTATCTCTGCAATGTTGCCAGCCACGGTTTCACGTCGGTCCTCACGTAACGCCAGGAAGTGTCCCCATACGTCAAAGTTTGTGCCATAGAAAATTTGCCAAAGCACTACCGACTGTCAAAGATGGTTGCGTGGCTGTGCGCGCGCAGAAGCTTCTATTTGTCGTTGTCCTCGCCGTGGTCACAGCCAGCTTGGCTGCATGGTTATTTCTCCGCCGCGGTGAACCGGTCTATAACGGCAAGCCGCTCACGGCTTGGGCACAGCAGTATGGCTCAAACAACTGGAGTGGCCGCAAAGAACTGGCCCGGGAGGCGGAGTTCGCCGTTCGGCAGATTGGCACCAGTTCTATTCCTATCCTACTCGACCTGATGCGGGCGCGGGATTCCGACCTGACGAAGAGGCTGCGAAAACATCTCTCGCGGAAGTGGCACGATGCCCTGCATCTCAACGACAACTTAGGCAGGATGCGGCGCATAGGCGCGCATGGTCTGGCAGCGCTCGGCACCAATGCCTCGGCCGCTGTTCCAGCCCTGATCGATCTTGCTACGCGGCACCCTGATGAGGATGGTCGATACATTGCCGTGTTTGCCTTGCGAACACTAGGACCCGCGGCCGAAACTGCTATCCCGTTTTACGTGCAATGTCTCACGAACCAAGACAATACGATTCGAAACGAGGCTGCCGTCGGATTGGTGCGGATTCCGGAGCGAATCGAGACGACCCTGCCTGCGTTGCTTCAGTATTTGGAAACGATAGAGCTGTCGAGCGGCTGGGAACTCGAGTCTGGCGTCGGGCTTATAGGGCTGCTGGGAACCAATGCCAAACCGGCAGTACCGCGTTTGCTGTCGTTGTTGAACCACCCGCAAGCATTGAGCGCTTCAAGTTCCCCGAGCAAATCGCCTACATGGCCGAGAAAGACCTGCTCTACCTCGTCATCAAGCAATTCGCCGCCTTCTATCGCAAGGTGCGGTACGTATTCAATCGGCTGCAGAAGGATGGCTTCGTGGAAAAACAGCAGGGCACGCGAGGGTATATCCTGAAGCCCGACGGAGGATCTGATGCTTTGCATCCAATCGCCACCGCAGATTAGGTTGTGCCGCCATGCCCGGACAAGCCACAGAACGCGCCTTCGAGACCTACGTTGAGGAGATCCTGCTGACGCGTGGCGGCTGGAAGTCCGGCAGCAACGCGGAGTGGGACAAGGAGAGGGCGTTGTTCCCGGCGCAGGTGTTCGCGTTCATTGCGGACACACAGCCCGAAGCTCTGGGCCGAGATGCAGGCGCTGCACGCGGCGGGGCTGGAGGCGTTGCTGCTCAACACACTGGCCAAGGAACTGGATGCGAAAGGCTCGCTCCATGTGCTGCGGCACGGTTTCAAGTTTTATGGGAAAACATTCCGGCTCGCCTACTTCAAACCCGCGCACGGCGCGAACTTCGAGGTGCTGGAACAGTTTTCCAAAAACCGCCTGACGCTCACGCGCCAAGTACCTTGTCATCCGGGTGACAACCGCACACTCGACATGGCGCTCGCTGTGAACGGGGTGCCGGTGGCGACCATCGAACTCAAGAATCCCGGCACGCATCAGAGCTGGCGGCATGCGATTCGGCAGTACAAAGAACACCGCGACCCGCGCGTGCCGTTGTTCGAGTTCAAAAAGCGGGCGCTGGTCCACTTCGCCGCGGACCCGGATGAAGTCCACATGACCACTCGACTGGCGGGCGATAAGACCCACTTCCTGCCGTTCAATCGCGGCAGTCATCCTGGCCAGATTATTTGCGGTGCGGGAAACCCGCGGCACGAGTCGGGGTACCGCACGGGCTATTTTTGGGAGGACGTGCTTCAATTCGAAAGCTTCCTCGACATCCTCGGTCACTTCTTGTTCCTCGAAAAGAAAGAGGAAAAAACAGACGACGGTCGCGGTGGTTTCTCCTCCGCCAACTGATCGATTTGACAAGCAGTGAAGTGGTCTGCTTGACCCATTTGGCCCGGGCTCGTTGGCAACGCCGGTATTCAAATGTCCAATCGCGCAACCGGGAGCGCTCCTCCACAGGGATGCTATAGAGGCGCGACTTGCCCTGCTCACTGCGCGTCAACGCCCAGGTCTTGTGCAGCTCACCCTCCGCACATTTGCAGTTCGGCTTCCCGCATTTGCGCCGTAGGCGGTAAAGACAGCCTGGGACCAGCGACCCGGGACGCATAAACTCGGAAAGGAGCTGCCCATCAGGAAGATTTACTCCCGGCTTCCGGAGGTCTTTCCAGGGGCGATCAACGGCCCCCTCTCCACTGTCTGAATCATAGTCTGGATTCGAGTTTTCATGGCTTGGCTTTAAAGAACTGCTCTGCCTACCGCCACCGACTCGGAGGCCCGTGTTCCTGGGCCGATCGATCTTGGATTTGAATTACTTTGTCTCACTCTTTGCTTCGGCGTGGCCGCTCGTGGCGAGATATTCCAGGATCGAAGCGAGATCTTCCGGCGGGAGCTGCTCGAATCCCGCGGGCATGACCGAAAGCGCCGTGGCTTTCATCTCCGCGATGTCACTACGTTGCAGTGTATGCTTTCGTCCCGCAGTATCGAGGATATCCACAGACGTTGCCGTTTCGGAATCAAGCTGGCCTGAGTAATTCTCTCCCTCCTTCGTTGTCACGTTCCACATGCGATAGTTCGCCTCCACCGAACGGTTTGGATCGATGATCTCGATGAGAATATCCGCCTTCGGTTTCGCGCCCGTGCCCGTGAGATCCGGTCCGATCTTCGCACCCTCGCCATTGAAAACGTGGCAAATGGCGCAATTAGCGGTAAACAATTCCTTGCCACGCGCAACATCGCCTTTCTGGTTCGCGATCGGCATGAGTTTCTTCACCACAGCTTCCATCTCGCTGCTGGACGCAGCCACTGTTTTATCCAGAGCCTGCGCTTTGGCCGCGACATCTTTGTCCGAATGAGCCTTCAACTGCGCCCAATTATCGGCGGCCAGATCGCCGCGTTGCAGTTGTTTGCTCTCAACAGCATTGAGCAACCCCGTGGCCCACTCGGGACGGCGGAGCAACGTCGCCAGCGCAGTTCGGCGAGCCGCGGGTGTGAATCTCGAGAACGATTCAATTACTGCCGAACCGGTCTGTGTCAATCGACTGTCGGAGAGCGCTCCAATCAATCCGGTCGCCAGGGCAGGCTCAGAAGTTGTTGAGACCTGTGCGAGAATGGTGTTCACCGACTCGAGGCTGTCATCGGTTGCCAGAAGCCGCTTTGCAGCATCGGTGCGTTGTTCAGCGCTTAACTTCGTGTCGGCCACTTGCGATCGCAGCTCTTTCGAGATGGCCGCCATCGCACCGGCAAACATCTCCTTTTTGCCCCAGCGGTCAGCCAGCGCGAGCAAGGAGCTTCGGGCGTCGTTCGGCAGCGACGCCATCAATTTGTTCAACTTGGCTTCGTCTCCTGAAGAGAAGCTCGGCGCATTTTCGCGAGGCCAGTTTGCGGCGAGTCCATCCAGCAACGGAACTGCAACCGCGGAGGCTGCGTTATCCAGTGACAGTATGGTGGCAATCACTGATTCGACGGGAGCTCGCCGTGCATAGTGACCCGTGACGATGCGCACCGTGTTGCTGAGCGCGCCTGTCGGGCGGACATTGGCAAGAACAGCCTTAAGAAAACTTGCATCGTGCCGGGCCGCGGCAGATGTCGCTGCATGGGGGATCCACCGGTCCTTCGCATTCTCATCCTTCTGCAACATCGCGACAACTGCAGGGCCGACATCATGGCTCGCAGGCAGCTCCGACAAGGTGAGCAACGCGGCCATGCGCACCTGCGCATCGGAATCGTCGAGCAGCCTCCCGGAAAGAATCGCGGCAGCGGTTTCATTGATCCGCGGCAGCGTCATCAGCGCGGCGCGACGCACGCCCGCGCTCGGATGCTTCAATGCCGCCAAAGCCGCCATGGTTGCTTCCGAAGTGGCGCTGTCGAATGCACCTAAGACGTGCAGGGTCCACAAAGCGTGAATGGCACCAACATTCAGGCCGACGTCATCCACGGACGTGTCCCGGACGAGTGTGCAAAGTTCCGGCACCACGTCTTTGTTACCGCGATCCATGAGCAATCGTTGCGCGTGCATCCGCCAAAGCTGGTTGTTGTCCTTCAGTGCGGCGACCAGTTGCGAGGGTGAAGTGTTCCGAAGGGACGGTTGCTGAGCGCTCCGGGTCTCCCGGGAATAAACGACTCGATAGATGCGTCCATGAGCCTTGTCGCGCAACGGCGTTTCGTAAGCGGCACCGCGTCCGGTCTGGAAACCCGCCGGAGTCGGATTGTGCTGCACGATATAATTGTACCAATCCAGCACCCATAACGCGCCATCAGGACCGACTTCCGCCATGATCGGCGCAAACCATTCGTCATCGCTCGCCAGAAAGCTATGTTCGTTGCGTGCCTTGAAGTCGGCGCCATCGTCCTGCAGTCGAAACTTCCCAATCAGATGGGCGGTTGGCTCGGTCACAAAAGCAATTTTGTTCCAATACTCCTTTGGAAAAGCGCGCGCGGTGTAGAGAGCATGACCCGCACCCGCTGTATATCGCCCATGCCAATCCACCTGCCTCACGTAGCTGGTCACCGGATAAATCAATTGGCTGTCGGCAATCGTTCCCATCCGGCTCGCACTCCAGCCGCGCACCGCTTCGTAATACCTGTTCGGGATCGGCAAATACATGCTGGCATTCCCGTTGGCCGTCGATCCGAAAACCAAGCCATCCTCCGTCAATCCCAGCCCCCAGGTGTTGTTGTTGCTCGAACGCACAAACTCCAGCTCCGAACCATCCGGCTTGAATCGGAAAATGCCCTGCCCAAAACGCAATTCCCGGCCTCCCACTGTTCCTCGAAACCCCGAGTAACCCACCGTCCCCCAAATCCAATTGTCAAAGCCGTAACGCAAATTGCTGACCGTTGCGTGCGTGTCCCGCATACCCCAGCCC
>CAZCUL010000365.1:0-3186 GCA_964501475.1 uncultured Verrucomicrobiota bacterium
GTCCCCACCCTGATCCGGACCGCGGCCTCTGGCCCGCACTGGAGTTTGGACATTTTCTGTCAGTGCCGAGCACCGCAAAGCGGTGCCAGAGGGTAGCCGGAGGTCGCAGCGTAGCGGAGACCTCCGGTAAGGGTTGGCAAAGAAGCAGCACCCCAGCGGGGTGCCAGACGGTGCACCAAAGGCGGGTGCCAGAGTTTTCTCTCCGACACATGTTGGAGGCTTCGCTTCCCGAGGCGGTCCGGATCAGCGCGCATTCAATAAACGGATTGGCAACTTTGCCACTTTCGCCCAAAATCGCCGCCATGATCCGGCTCACCCTCTCAGCTCTCCTCTGCCTGATCTCCATATTCCCTCTGCGCGCTGATCCGCCCTTGATGCCACGCATCGTCGGGGACTGGTGGACCATCGCGGGCGATCCGGATTTGGGTGAGTTGACCGACCCGAAACAACAACCGGTGGATTTCGGAATCTGGCAGGCCGCCGATGGCACCTGGCAACTTTGGTCGTGCATTCGAGGCACGAAATGCGGCGGAAAAACCCGGCTGTTCCATCGCTGGGAAGGCAAGGCGCTCACCGACCGCGCCTGGGAACCAAAGGGGATCGCCATGCAAGCCGACCCACAGTTCGGGGAAACACCCGGCGGTTTGCAGGCTCCGCACGTCGTCAGGATCGACGGGGTGTACCACATGTTCTACGGCGACTGGGAACACATCTGCGTGGCGACAAGCCAGGACGGTAAAGCCTTCCTGCGCCGCGTGAACGATTATGGGAAGACCGGCCTGTTTACCGAAGGACCCGGCAACAATACTCGCGACGCGATGGTGTTGAAGGCCGGCGGCCTTTGGCACTGCTATTACACGGCTTATCCGGGCCGCCAGGGAGCAGTCTATTGTCGCACCTCTCCGGACACACGCGTCTGGAGCGATTCCAGGCGTGTGGCGTTCGGGGGCGAAGCCGGAACGAATCCATATTCCGCGGAATGTCCGTTCGTGCTCGAGCTCCAGCCGGGGCAGTTTTATCTCTTCCGCACCCAGAAGTATGGTCGAGACGCCATCTCCCGGGTTTATCATTCGCACGACCCCATGGATTTTGGAATCGATCAGGATTCGGAATTCCTCGTCGGCAGCCTCCCGGGGGCGGCGCCGGAAATCATTCGGCACGATGGCCAATATTACATGGCCAGCCTGTTGCCGAGCTTGAAGGGCATTCGCATGGCGCGTCTGGAATGGGTGAAGCGGGAGGAGCGAAAGCGGGATTGAACGGACGTTTTCCGGCGGGTCGGCGGGCCGGACGAGCGCGGCCCGCGTCACAAAAACATTCCACTGACACGGCCGCGGTGCTATCTCTTGGCCGAACTGAGTTTTCTTCGAGTTAAACGCATGCAGACGTATTCAAATTTCATTGCTGGAGAATGGGCGCCGGCCAAGTCGGGCAAGACCTTTCAAAACGTTAATCCCGCCGATTGCCGCGAAGGGGTGGCGGAATATCCTCACAGCGGCAAGGAAGACGCCCTGGCTGCAATCGATGCCGCGCAAAAGGCGTTTCCTTCCTGGGCGGGCATGACGGCAGTCGCCCGCGGGCGTGTGCTGAGCAAGGCCTCGCAGATTCTCGAGTCGCGCAAGCCGCAGTTGTCCGAACTGCTCACGCGCGAGGAGGGGAAAACAGTGGCCGAAAGCCAGCTTGAAGTGCAGAGGGCCCTCGACATTTTTCGTTTCTTTGGCGGCCTCAGTTACACTCTGGGCGGGCAGACCATTCCGCACGATCTGCCCAACAACCTGCTTTACACGAACCGCCAGCCGTTGGGAGTGGTTGGGTTGATCACGCCCTGGAATTTTCCCATCGCCATCCCGGCCTGGAAATTGGCTCCGGCCCTGGTCAGCGGGAATGCCGTTGTCATTAAACCGGCCAGCCAGGCCCCGGCCATGACACTTGAACTGGCCCGGGCGTTGTCCGAGGCCGGCCTTCCCAAGGGCGTGTGCAACGTCGTGATCGGCGATGGCCTGGCTGTGGGAGGCGAATTGGCGGCCAACGCCGGAGTGGTCGCCCTTTCCTTCACCGGGTCATGTCCGGTGGGAGAGCAGATTTACCGGCAACTGGCCGAACGCATGGCCCGCGCGCAGATGGAAATGGGCGGAAAGAACCCCACCATCGTCCTGGCCGACGCGGACCTGGACCTGGCCGCGACGCTGGTGGCCAAAGCCGGTTTCGGCCTGACCGGCCAGGCTTGCACCGCTACAAGCCGCGCCATCGTCGAGCGCAAGGTTCTTGACCCTTTTACCGAGAAGCTGGCCGCCAAAGCGCGCGCGCTCCGGGTCGGGAACGGGTTGAAAGCCGGCGTCGAAATGGGCCCGGCGGTGAATCAACAGGAACTCGACGGCAATCTCGAGCACATCGCCCAGGCGCAAAAGGAGGGAGCGCAATTGGTCTTTGGCGGAGAGCGATTGTCCGACGGCGAGTTTGCCCATGGCTTCTTTATGCAGCCGGCGGTGCTGGGCAATGTAACGCCGAAAATGCGGCTGGCGCGCGAAGAAGTCTTCGGACCGGTTGTGGCCGTGATGGCGGTTGAGGATTTCGACGAAGCCCTGGCTGTGGCCAATGGAGTCGATGTCGGGCTGTGCGCTTCAATCGTCACCCGCGACCTGAAAAAGGCAATGCTTTATGCCGACCGGATCGAAGCCGGCGTGGTCAAGATCAATCAAATCTCAACCGGCCTGGCCTTGCAGGCGCCGTTTGGCGGAGTGAAGAAGTCCAGCAGCGATTCATTCAAAGAGCAGGGGGCCGATGCCATCGACTTTTACACGCGGGTGAAAACCGTTTACCTCGATTATTCCGCGTGAAACGAGGCTGATGAAGCTTTGCCGGTTTCGCCATAACGGCAGCGGGGTGCGCGTCGGGCTCGTCCAGGACGATGGGCAGGTTCAGGACCTTTCCGCCGCCGGCATCGAACTCCTCGCGCCTTTGCTCGAATCCGAAGGGCTGTCGCGCCGACTGGAGGAGCTTGTCCGCCGGAACTTGCCGCGGCTGAAACTGGCCGAAGTCGAGTTGCTCGCCCCGATTGAAAGTCAGGAAGTGTGGGCGGCGGGCGTGACTTATCTGCGAAGCAAAAGGGCGCGCATGGAGGAATCTGAATTCAGCGCCACCGCCTACGACCGTGTTTACGAGGCAGCCCGCCCCGAGTTGTTCTTC
>CAZCUL010000366.1:0-7468 GCA_964501475.1 uncultured Verrucomicrobiota bacterium
AAACGCCCGCAATGTACTTCCAAAGAAAAACAATGATTCCCCAACCGCGCTTCAACCCGCGTCGCACCGACTCGCCGGCGGTGGGGCGCGTCTTTCCGGGCGGCGTTGGCATTTGCCCGGGCGCGGGTAAATCACTGACCGCCACTGCTGAAATAGAACCTGCCGTAGGCGGTGAAACTCCAATGGATCCTGCCTTGAGCGAGCTGTTCACGCGAACGCTTCCTCAAGAACAGGCCCCTCGGAGTGGTGTGCTTTGAAGCCCATCAGCTTTCCCACCGTGGGCGTGACGCTGGATTGGTCGGAACGTTTGTCCACCATGACGCCTTTGGCAATTCCGGGACCGAACAGCAGCGCAAAGATTTCGTGGGACGAGCGCGATCCGAAATGATGCTGACATGGAACGGCCGCCAACGGATTCGTATCGCGGCCGCAGTCCGGAACAATGACAAACACCGTGCGGTCGCGATATTCCTCGTCGGCTTCCACGGCGGCGACGAGATGGCGCAAACCTTCGTCTATAACGGAGATGCCGCGTGTGTAATGGCTCATGTGGCCCCAATGCACGTAGTCCGGGTCGTTGTAGTTGACCATGAGAAGTTTGGGCCGGAGTTCCTGGAGGGCGCGAATGCTCAGTTCGGTCAGAAGCCGGTCGCCGCGCGGATTGACGAGGCCGGAGTCGCCGTAAAACGCGCGCCAGCCTTTCCAGAATTCCTGGATGGGCGAAACCTGGCCGTTTGCTTCGCCCTTCCGATAATCAATGGCCCGCAGTTTGGCCAGTTCGCTTGTTTTCTTTTCAAGTTCCTTGCCCTCCCATTTTCCGGCGGCGATTTGTTGTTCCAACAGGAAGACTTTGTAGCGATACAGGCTCAGGACCTCGGACTTGTAACGCACTCCGAAGAGGTGATGATTGCTGAAAGTGTAGAACTCCTCCTGGGTGCGATCCTCTCCGTTGACTATCAAAGCTTCGTGTTCGGGAATCTCATACGCCCTTCGCAGATACTCGAAGATGGTGGGAACTTTGGCTTCGAATCGCTCGCCGAGAAACTGGCCTTCGATGTCCTTGTAGCGGTCGTATTTGCCCGTAACGATGTAGAGCGTGCCTTGCCCATGGCTGGTCTCAACTCCTTCCAACGAGGCGATCTCCATGTTTCTGTAAAGCGTTCCCCGGCGAGTCAATTCATGACAGAGAAACGGCGCATAGGTGTGATCCGGATCAATGGTCTCGCGCCGGCGCACTCCTCCGCCGAAACGCACGATGACCACCCGCAGCCCCTCATACGAAGCGCGCTTTGGCTGGACAGCGGGAGTCTCGGCCAGGGCCTTTTGGCCAAAGGGTGTTGCACCCGCGAGCGCGCCAGCACCGGCAGCCACGCTCTTGAGAAAGGCGCGCCGCGGGATTTGCAGCGTCGCGGGACCCTGGCAAAACATGTGGTTCTGATCAGTCATCACACTCTGAATTAGCTGATAGGCTCGAAACCATCAATGCAAAAGGCCCATTCCTTCCCAATTGACTCCAGTCGATGCGCACAGCATTACCAAAACACAGGCAGATCAGAGAAAGTTACAAGGGATTTGGAGCCGCGCTGGAACTAAAGAGCTGGAGCGAACTCATTTTGCTCCAGCACCTCTTGATTGTACCGGAGAATCGAGGCGGTTCGCGGGAAAGTCTCCGAAATTGCGGGCAGGGACAACGGCGGGCTCGTAGTGCGCAAGCGGCTCGCTAATAAACCTTGCGCAGGTTCGATGGGAGGATATTCAGCTCGGAGCGGTATTTGGCGACGGTGCGGCGGGCAATGACAATTCCTTTATCGCTTAACATCCTCACAACTTCCTGATCGGACAACGGCTTGGTGGGTTCTTCCTTCCGGAAGATGTCGGCGATCATGTCCTTGACACTGGTGTTGGACATGCCTTCGCCGTTGGCGGTTTGGATTCCCGAGGTGAAGAAGTATTTCATCTCGAAAATGCCCTGCGGGGTCTGGATATACTTGTGAGAAACGGCCCGGCTGACTGTGGTTTCGTGCACGCCCACCACTTCGGCCACCTGGACCATGGTCATCGGTTTGAGATAAGCGACCCCTTTCTCCATGAACTCGCGCTGGCGCTTCACGATTTCCTTCCCGATGTTCAGGATGGTTTGCTGGCGTTGATGGAGGCTTTTGATGAGAAACTTTCCGGCTCGAATCTTTTCCCGGATGTATTCGCGGACTTCGCCTGAGGAGTCGGGCTGGGACATCAAATCTTTGTAGGTATTGCTGATGCGCAAGTGGGGAATCTGTTCGTTGTTGGTGGTAACGATGAATTCGTCACCCGCTTTATGCACGAACACCTCAGGCAGAATGAATTGGTCGTTGTCGGGAAGGAAGGCGCGGCCCGGACGCGGTTCCAACAGGGCAATACGCGCCACGGCGCGCTGGACTTCTTCAACGGATTCCCCGAGGCCGCGGGCGATCTCGGGCAAACGCCGCTTCCCGAGCGCCTCCATGAAATCGCGGACGATCCGGTATTCGAGTATCTCCTGCTTTCCATCCCGCTCCAACTGCAACATCAGGCATTCTCGCAAATCCCGCGCCCCAACTCCCGGCGGATGGAAGGTCTGGATGATGCGCAGGATCCCGCTGATTCGCTCCTGTGGAATACTTGTGGTGAGCGTGAGCTCTTCCAAACTGGCCTTGAGATACCCATAATCATCGATGTTCCCGATGATCATCTCGGCCACGGGGACATCATCGGGTTCCACCTCGGACATGCGGAGTTGTTCGAGCAGGCTTTCCTGGAGCGAGGTATTGGCGACGAGCGAATCGAACATGAACTGCCGGCGCTCCTCTTCCTCGGCAGACTGGCGCATGGGGAGGTTCGTTTGGGCGAAGTGATCGCGCCATTCCTGGTCCAATTGCGTTAATCTCTCGAATTCCGCCTGGAAATCGTCCACCGGCTCGTTGTTGGAACGTTCTGTAGCCGGATCAAAAGTGACGTCTGCAGGAGGTTCTGCCGGGTCGAGGTTGGAAGCTTCGGTGTCGCCCTCCTTCTTCTCGGATTGTTCCATATCCTCCGCCGCGATCTCCTCCAGGACCGGGTTTTGTTGCAGCTCCTGTTCGACCAGGGCTTTCAGCTCGAGGGTGGGCGCTTGCAGTAGAGCCAGCGACTGTTGGAGCTGCGGCGCCCGCACCTGCTGGAGCGACATTTTTTGTGACAGATATAAGCCTTGTGCCACGGCGCAAACTTTAAGAATACGGTTTCACAATTACAAGCAAGTTCTCGGTACAACCATTGCTGTCCGACTCGCTGAACCACGATAAGCTACGCCGGGAGCTAAGCCAACTCCATGCCAAACATTTTGGCATTTTTTACTCGCCCCCCTTGCACCCTTGGCACATAAAAGTCTCAACTTCCCGTCGGAAGCGGGAGCCGTCGATCCAAACGAAAACACATGAAACAACTTGTTTTCCTGCTCCTTGGGATGCTCGCCTCATCCGCGTTCGGAGCAGAGAAAAAACTTTGGGCAAAATCCTTTCTCAACCAAAGGGCGCCAGACCTCGTCGTCGAAAAATGGTTGAGTGAAGAACCGGAACGGAAGGGCAAATTTGTCCTGATTGACTTCTGGGCAACATGGTGCGGCCCCTGCCGCAAAGCCATTCCGGAATTGAATAGCTTTCACAAAAAATTCGGCGACAGGCTGGTCGTCATTGGCATCTCGGACGAGAAACCCGAAAAGGTTGAGGGTTTTAGCAACCCGAAGGTCGAGTACTTCAGCGCCATTGACACCCAGGCTCGCACGAAGAAGGAGGTGGGCGTGACTGGCATTCCGCACGTCATGATCATCGATCCGCAAGGAATTGTGCGCTGGGAAGGGTACCCGCTCCTGGTCGGCCACGAACTCACTGAAAAGGTCGTCAACGATATCCTGGACAAGCCCGGAGGTTGAGGAATCCGGAGGAACAGCCCCAACTAACAGCTTCGTCATCCTTTCCAGAGCCTGTTTTGATCATCGGGTCGCGGAGTTCTGCAAGCGGTGTCTTGACGCTGCTCACACGGCGGCCCTTTAATTGCGTGCCGCTATGCCGACCTACGAGTATTTTTGTGAGAAGTGCGATCAGCACTTCGATAAATTCCAACCCATTTCGGATAAGCCGCTGACTGTTTGCCCAAAGGAACTGTGCCCTCGCAAGAGATGGGGCAAAGGCAAGGTCAGGCGCATTATCGGCGCGGGAGCAGGCTTGATTTTCAAAGGGAGCGGGTTCTATATCACGGATTACCGCAGCGAAAGCTACAAAGAATCCGCCAAAAAGGATTCGGCCGCGTCCACCCCGGCTTCCGGCGGCGAATCGAAGGGCGCCAAAGGCGAAAGCTCTTCCGGCGACAGCAAGAAACCGAAGTCCGAAGGCAAACCAAGCTCGTCTGCCAGCAAACGTAACAAATGAATTGAGCATGCGGAACCAACCCCGGCAGCCTATTGCTTCCTCCGATCCCGTCACCGGGACCGCCGGAGCCCTGTCGCCCGCGTCTTTGGTTGTGCTGGTGCTTCTCTTTGCTTTGCCGGGAATGGCTGGCGGTTCAGGTCCTCTATCCGTTGAAAGTCGATCCGGACAGTTTATCGTTTCCGGGTTCACTATTCTCGGCGGGCCGCGCCCTTTGCAAAACGCGACCGGCGAACTGCGTTATGTGAGATTGGAACCGTCGCTTCTGGCGGTGTCCTGCGAACGGGTCAAGCACGGCTTGCTGCAAACTTTGGGGGTCAACGATCAATGGCGAGGCCGAATCTACGTCCGGATTTATCCGGCTCCGGCGGAGATGGAGCCCGTCCAACTTATGTCCATACACCACCTGGACGGCTGGCATTACCGGCTGGACCTGCCGGAACATGTGGAGAGCGGTCAGTTGGTGGACGCGCTCGTGCGTGTGCTCTTATTGGAAATCGCGAATCGGAAGGCGGGCGCCCAACAGGCCGATTTGCCTCTCTGGCTGAGTAAAGGGCTTGCGGCGGAGCTCCGGCGCTCGACCCTGCTGAATTTCACCGTCGAGTTGGACACGAGCGTGGTCCAAACGGGTCTGCGGAAGGATCCGTTGGCCGGGCCGCGCGAGCGCTTGCAAAGCCAGCGGGTCTTGTCGCTGGACGAACTGAGCTGGCCGACCGAGGAGGAATTGACCGGTGAGAAGAAGGATTTGTACGAAAGCTGCGCCCATTTATTTGTGCATCAGTTGCTGCGGCTGGAGCGCGGAGCGGCGTGCCTGCGGGAGTTCTTGCAGATTCTTCCGGAGCGCCTGAATTGGCAAACGGCCTTCCTCCGCGCGTTTCATGATCATTTCCCGCGGCTGGTGGATCTGGACAAATGGTGGTCCCTGAACGCTGTTCACGTCCTCGGCCGCCAGACCCGCTACACCTGGGGGTCAGAGACGGTTTTGAATGAGCTGAATCAAATTGTGAGCGCGCCGGTCGAGGTCCGGTTGCAGGCGAGCGAACTGCCCATGGGGACCATTGCGCGGCTGCAGAACATTTTGACGGAATGGGAGTATGAACAGCAGGATGCGGTCTTGCCGCGCGCCCTGGCCCGGCTCCGCGCCTTGCGGACGCGGACCCCGGCCGAGCTGGCCGGATTGGTCGATGGTTACCGGGAAGTTCTGGAGAGGTATTTGGAAAAACGCGGCCAATCGCGCCGCCGTGATCGGGGATTGATCGCCGAGATTCTAAAAGCGCTCCATGAGTTGGATGAGCGGCGGATGACGTTGTGGCGTCAACGCGAAGAAGCAAAGCTTCAGCAAACGGCCGCACAGTGAGCCGGCTTCGTTCAGCGCGTTTCAGCCGGTTTCTTGACACAAGGTCCGCGGCTTCTATAGTCAGCCCATAATGCAAACTGGTGTGGGACGGAACGGAGCGGCTTCCGAGGATGGAAACTTTCATAGGCTCAAGGAATTCCGAAGCGCGGGAAGGGGGTTTTGGAGCCAGGTAACGGAACGGGATTGGAACAGTTGGCAGTGGCAGTTGCGGAACCGGATCAGCAGCCTCGGACAGCTTGAAAAACTGATGCCGACGCTCACGCCGGAAGAATATGCCGGCACCCAACTGGCCAATAAGAAACTGGCCCTCGCAATCACTCCCTGTTTCTTTAATCTGATCGATCCCGTAGATGAAAATTGCCCTATTCGGCGGCAAGTCATTCCCCGGTTGGAAGAGACGCAAACAGCGCCTTGGGAAATGGCGGATCCCTGCGGGGAGGACTCGCATTCGCCGGTGCCAGGGCTGATCCATCGTTATCCGGACCGCGTGTTGTTTCTGGTGACCGATCGTTGCGCCAGCTATTGCCGTTATTGCACCCGTTCGCGGCTGGTCAGCAATGCGAGCGGATACGATTTCCATCCCGACTTCGAGCGGCAAATCGATTACATCCGGCGAATGCCAGCCATCCGGGACGTTTTGCTGAGCGGTGGCGATCCGTTATTGCTGAGCGATGACAAACTGGACGACTTGCTCGGCCGGTTGCGCTCGATTCCGCACGTCGAGTTTTTGCGAATCGGGACGCGCATTCCCATCTTTTTGCCGCAACGCATCACGCCTGAGCTTTGCGCCAGGTTGAAGAAACATCATCCGCTCTTCATGAGCGTGCACTCCAATCATCCGCGAGAATTGACCGTCGAAGTGCGTGATGCCCTGGGCCGGCTGGCGGATGCCGGGATTCCTTTGGGGAACCAGGCCGTGCTCTTGCGGGAGGTGAACGATGATTTGCCCACCATGCGGGCCTTGATGCACAAGTTGCTGATGTGCCGGGTCAGACCGTACTATGTTTACCAGTGCGATTTGATCGCCGGTTCAGCCCATCTTCGCGCCAGTGTCCGAAAGGGATTGGAGATGATGGAAGGGTTGCGCGGCCACACCACGGGTTATGCCGTTCCCCAATTCGTGATCGACGCCCCTGGCGGCGGCGGCAAAGTGCCCATCAACCCCGATTACATTCTCAGCCGGGACGATGACCGGATCGTGTTCCGAAACTTCGAGGGTAACGTCTTTGAATATCCCGAAGCGGCAGACGGAACTTTGCTGACGCCGGTAGCGGCCGCGACGCGAGTGCCGGAGTTAGTCTGATTCCGAGGCGTCTCCCCAGGGGAACAACGCGCTTGCGAGCCGCCCTTCGCAGAGATCAGAATCGGCCTGAGCCATGCCTCGCGAATCGTTTCGAGACCGAAAGGAACGGACCTCCAGGATCATGGAAGGCCTCCGTTGCGCCTATCCGAAGGCGCAGTGCGAACTCAATTACAGCAATCCGCTGGAATTATTGATCGCGACCATTCTTTCGGCCCAATGCACGGATAAGCAGGTGAACCTGGTCACGCCCGATTTATTTCGGAGATACCGGACGGCGGCAGATTATGCAGCGGCGGATATGAATGAACTCCAGAAGGGGATCCAGCGGCTGGGCTTCTTCCGGAACAAGGCGAAAAGCATCCAGTCCTGTTGCCGGGCGCTGGTGGAAAG
>CAZCUL010000367.1:0-8149 GCA_964501475.1 uncultured Verrucomicrobiota bacterium
CGAAGCCGAGTCCGAAAGAGCGGCGCGCGATACTCACCCCGCGTTCCTCTTCTGGGAACGTTATCGCCTCGATTACGTCGCCCTGGTTCTCGCAGTTTTTCTGGTCTGGGGACACTCGGTCTCATTCCAGTTTGTCTGGGACGACGCTTACTTCATTGAGAACCTCCAAAGCATCCGTTCCCTTCAGAATCTGCCTCAAATATTCTACTCGCTGGAAGCTCAATCGAGTTATCCCGAAGGCTTCAAACTCTTCCGCCCTCTTCGGACGGCTCATTATGCGGTGCTGACCTTCATTGGCGGTGGAGCGCCGCGGCCGTGGCTGTTTCATTTGGCGAATCTGCTTTGGCATTGTGGGGCAATCATTCTCTTCTACAAGCTGCTCTGCCTTCTAATTGCGGGGAGCTGCCGCGGTTGTTTCTCCGCAGGTAGAAAATGGTGGCCGCTTCTGGGAGCACTCGCCTTTGCCGTGCATCCGGTAGTGTCCGAAACGGTTTGCTGGGCCAAGTGCCTCGATGATTTGATGGCCGGCACGTTCACTTTGGGCGCGACAGTGGCGCTTCTACAATGGCAACCAACCGCCGGCCGCCGTCATTATCTTGCGGCGTTGACGTGCTTTTTGTTGGCTGTCTATTCCAAAGTCTCGGCCGTGCCTTTCGCGTTCTTTTCCGTCTTCCTCTTCGCCTGTGCCCGCGGTTGGTCCTGGCGAACCTCGCTGCGATATGGCACGCCCTTCATTCTGGTGGCAATCATCTTTCTTATCCACCGGCACTGTGTCATTGGCCAAACCCGCCAGACCACCCCCATCTCCGGCACTTACGCCCAAACCCTGCTGGATATGGTGCCTGTCAGTTCCATTTACCTGCGTTTGCTGACTGGCCTCCCCCCGTTTCGGATCGACTATAGCTTCCTCCGGGGACATCACGAACTCCTCTCGTGGCCTGTTTTAGAAGGGGCGCTTCTGATCCTGGCCATGGCGCTTCTCGTGCTCTGGTCCCTTCGCAAAACCCAAGCCCGACTCGTTGGACTGGGGATCATTTGGTTCGCTCTTTTCATGTTGCCCGTTTCAAATTTGGTGCCGCAAATGCAGTTTTTGGCGGAGCGTTTCCTCTATCTTCCCTTGATTGGCGTCCTGCTGGCTGCGTGCGCTGCCGCGGTTCTGATCCGTCGGTGGCAGCTCATCGCGGGACTTGCCCTGGGCGTTCTCCTGGTCTGGGGCACCATCGCGCATGATCGTGCCCGGATCTGGCAGGATGAGGTGACCTTGTTCGTGCAAAGCAGCCTTCAGACTCCGCCTTGTGAGCGCGTGGTCAACAATGCCGTCGCCGCCACCTTTCGCCTGCCGCACATGCGGACTGTTTACCGCGCCGATCAGACGCCCGGCCAGATCCTGAGCCTGGTCATGCAGGGGCCCGAGACATTACATCAAGCCGACTGGCCAAAGGTTCATGCGAGCTTGATGCAACTTAAGGAATTATTCCCCGAACATGCGGCAGTGAATACAGCGCTGGGCCTGGCCCTGGTTCATCTGGGGAAGCCTCAGGAGGCGCTTCCCTACTTTGAGCAAGCCGCAAGGAAAACTTCCCGGGAGCCGGATGGCTGGACAAATCTGGGGCTGGCCTGCCAGGAAAGCGGCGATCTCGACCGCGCCGAGAAAGTCCTGCAACATGCCCTGGAATTAGAGCCGGACCACGCAGCCGCCCTGAAAACCCTGGCAGCGGTCTATTGGCAACAGGCTGACTATGGCCGCGCTGCGGAGATTCTCACCAGACTTCAGGAAATCGAACCCGCCAACCCGGAACACGCCCACTGGCTCAAGGAAGCGTTTGCGAGGCTTGGCCACAAGGCCGGATCCTAGGACAAGCCGCCTCAAAGCCTCCACAGCTCATGCCTCAAGCAAATTCTCGATTCCACATTTGGTATCTTCGATTATGTTCTGCCCGTGCAAAGTCTAGGGGAGCAACTCGCCGAATTCCCGGCCCTGAACCAGGTGACTGTCCCGGACCTCTGGCAGCAGCAAGCCGTAGCGGCTTTGCGAGCCGGGAAGGACGTCGTTGTCCAGGCGCCCACGGGCGCAGGTAAGACTCTCATCTTCGAGCTTTGGTCGAATAACGGAAAAAATCGCGGCCAGGCTATTTATACCGTTCCCACGCGCGCCCTCGCCAATGACAAACTGGCCGAGTGGCGCGCCCGCGGATGGGATGTCGGTATCGCCACCGGGGATCTCGCCGAAAATCTGAATGCCCCGGTGCTGGTCGCCACCCTCGAGACGCAGAAGAACCGTCTTATCCAGGAAGAAGGGCCGGCTCTCCTTGTCGTGGACGAATATCAATTGCTCAGAGACCCCGAGCGAGGATTGAACTACGAACTGACGCTGGCCCTTGCGCCGCCGGGAACCCAACTGCTTTTGCTCAGCGGCAGCGTGGGAAATCCCCAGGAAGTCGTGAAATGGCTCCGCCGCATAGGCCGGAACGCGCTCCTTGTCCGGCACGACATTCGCCCCGTCCCGCTTGAAGAGGTAAATGCAGCCAACCTCGACTATCACATTCCTTCGGAGATCAAGGGTTATTGGCCGCGTTTCGCCGCCAAGGCGCTGGCCGATAATCTCGGTCCCCTGCTTATCTTTGCTCCCCGCCGCCAGGCCGCCGAATCGCTCGCCGCCGAATTGGCCCGTCATCTGCCCAACCCAAATCCCCTCTCATTAAGCCAGGAGCAAAAGCAGCTCGTCGGTGAACATCTTGCCCGCCTGCTCAAGAGCCGGATCGCTTACCATCACAGCGGGCTCAGTTACGGTGCCCGGGCCGGCGTGGTCGAACCACTGGCCAAGGCTGGTCAGCTTCGCGTTGTGGTCGCTACGATGGGCCTGGCTGCAGGAATCAATTTTTCACTCCGCAGTGTCGCCCTGGCCGGCGATTCCTACCGGCGCGACTATGTCGAGCAGCCGCTCCGGCCGGATGAAATCCTCCAAATGTTCGGCCGGGCCGGAAGGCGCGGCATTGATGAAATTGGCTTCGCGCTGGTCACTCCTAACGACATTCGCCTGCGCGAAGCTTATCCGGCGCACCTTTCCCGAAGCGGCCTGATCGATTGGGGCGCCTTGTTGAGCCTGATGGCCTCAGCCGCCGACCGCGGCTTGAATCCTTTTGCCGAAGCCGTGCGCGTGCAGGAACGTCTCTTTACCACCAAACCGATCTTCCTTGGCGTCGAGCAGTCGCTCAAAAATCCCGAGGTTCCCTGCGGACTAAAGACCGATTCGGAACGGGCTCGACACGTGCGAAAACGCGTCCGGGAGATCCTGAACAGCCGCGGAGAATGGGAAAAGGCGCCGCCGCTCTCGGAGGCCAAACTGAAGAATATCCAATTCCCGGTTCGCCCAACTCCCGATTCGACGCCCACTGCGTCAGGCGGCCCTCCTTTACGCAATGGCGCGCCCAATCCGGAGCCGCGTTTGGAGCAACAGGAGCCGCCCCCGCTGCGCGCAATCTTATCAGAACCAGCCGCCCTCGAGAAAATGGGCACCGGCCTTCTCGTGCCGCTTTCGGAATCGCCACCTGTCTATGGCCGCGCGTTCACTGTCGCTGAACGGCTGAATGATGATCGGATTCTGCTGGTAAAGTGGGTCCGTCGTCTTAGCCAATGGCAGGGGCGCCAGGCCACTTCGGCCATCTGGCGTGAAAAGCTCGCGCCGATCATCGAAGTGAAGCTCGCCCAGAAGGGAACGCCAGTCGTTCGATTCGACTACCAGCAACACAGAATTATGGCGGTGGTCGGTCTCGGAGAGCTGACGATGCGGGTGGTAGTGGACCGCCACGGGGCGGCCCTCTGGAACCCAATTCAGCGCGAGGTTCTGCCGGACGATTGCGCCCGCTGTGATTTGGTTCCGGTCTGTCGGGAGCTGCCCACTTCGACAGGAGTGGCTCTTCTTTGGCGGCGGCTTGACCTGGTGGATGCTGCGGGGGCGCCGACCAGGCGCGGACGGTTGGTCAGCTTCTTTGGGCAGGAGGAAGGTCTGGCCATCGCGGTTGCCCTCGATGATGAAACCTATCCGCTCGACGAATTGATCTATGACGTCGCCAACCTGGACGCCGGCTACCGCTTCTGTCGGGAGGAGAATCGGTGGGCCGGGCGGCTGGCGATAACTTGCCGCGAGCGTTACGGCATGCTCTCGATTCCGGGCTATCTCCAGCACGGCGTGCCGCCCCGCTATGGCTCCGGCGCCGAGGAAATCGTGTCGGCCATTCATAGAAATCCGGCAAGCAAGGCGGCGTTCATCACAGAGCTTTTGGGCGCGGGAGACATTGACCGGGTCATTATTGAATGGCGCAGCCTGCTCCGGCGCATCAGTCACTCACCTGGACTGGACTGGCCCCGCTGGAACGCTCTTCAGGCGCTGGCGAAGGCAATTCTCCACGAAACAGAATCCCCCACCATTACAGACCTGCCCCCGCTCGATTACACCCAAACCCGCCGGATCGATCATTGCCTTGTTTTTCGCCGTCACTAAGCAACTCTCCGGACTCCCCATGGCCCCATAATTCATGCTGCGCGTGCATCCGATTCAGTCGCCCGACGAGCCCGCCCTCGAGCCCTACCGAACGTTGGGCCGCCCGGAAGAGCATCGGCGAAAGGGTATCTTCGTTGCCGCAGGCGAAAAAGTCGTGCGCCGGCTCCTGCATAGCGGCTTCACCGTGGTTTCCCTGCTTATCACGCCGGAATGGCTCCAAGCTTTGGAGCCCCTCTGGAGAACACGGGAGGAGGAAATGACAGCCTACGTCGGCACAAGAGAGCTGCTCGAAACTATCATCGGTCACAGCATGTATCAGGGCCTCATGGCTGTCGCCAGAGTGCCGCCTCAGCCCAGTCTACAAGAGATATTGAAGAGGAGCGCGCGTCCCTGGCTGCTCCTGGCACTGGATGGGATCAACAATGCTGAAAACCTCGGCACGCTCCTCCGCAATGGCGCGGGATTCGGCGTTCAGGCTGTGCTCGTCGGGGAAACCGCCAGCAGTCCTTATCTGCGGCGGGCAGTGCGGACCTCCATGGGCGCGGTCTTCCACCTCCCCATCGTCGAGCTGACCAGTCTGGTCGATGCCCTGCGGCTTCTTCGGGCCAGCGGTGTCCGATGCGTTGCCGCTCATCTCAGTCCCACGTCAAAACCATTGACCGCAGTGGACCTGGCTGCGGATGTCTGTCTGGTGTTCGGCCACGAGGATGAAGGCATCTCGGCTCCGGTCCTCGAAGCGTGCGACAGCGCAGCAGTGATTCCGATGCATTCGAGTGTCGATTCGCTGAACGTCGCCAATGCCGCGGCGGTTCTTCTTTACGAAGCCAACCGCCAACGCGGCCGCTATGACTAAACCCAATTGAAACCCGCGTTGCGGCCGATTTTTGTTTGACGGCTCCCATAGCGATTCGTTACGGGTGAGACAAATCTTCAGGAATGCTTGCGAATGAATAATCCAAGACACCCGACTTTTGGCGGCGGAAGGTTTCTTTTGTTTTTGATCGGGTTCCTCTGGTGGGCGTCCATTTCCGCTTTTGCCGCCGAGCAGGTCTATATTGTCAAGCCCCGGGATACGCTGAGCGGGATTGCTCGCAAACACGGGTTGTCCGTCTCGGACCTCGCGCAACGAAACGACCTGAAGGATTCGAACCGCTTGATGGCAGGCCAAAAGCTGATCATTCCCACAGCCCAACCTTCCTATACAGAGCGGGTGGTTCGGCGGGGGGATTCGCTCGCCGCCATTGCCAAGGAAACCGGCGTGCCGGTCGAAAGGCTGGCTCAGTACAATCGTCTCGCCAACCCGAACCAACTCAGCGTCGGCCAGGTCATCCTGATCCCCCACGGTTCGCAGGCCAATCTGCCGGCGTTGGATCCGGACCTGCGTCGCATCCTGGATAGCCTCCGAGTCAGCAGCAAACGCTGGAAATACATCGTGGTGCATCATAGCGCTTCGAACGTGGATACCCCCCAAAGCATGGATGCCTACCATCGGTCCCGGCGCATGGAGAACGGTCTCGCTTATCACTTCGTCATTGGTAACGGCCGCCGCACGAAGGATGGCGATGTCTTCGTAGGAAATCGCTGGCGGAAACAGCTCGATGGCGGACACCTGGCCAGCGCCAGTCTAAATCGTCAGGCGGTCGGCATCTGCCTCGTGGGCGACTTCGATAAACGCGTTCCCACCAGAAAACAAATGGAAGCGCTGACCGCGCTCTGCCGCTACTTGATGCAGCGTTGCGATATCCAGAAGTCCCGCATCCGAACTCACCAGCAGATCAACACGCGCCCCACCCAATGTCCCGGGAAACGGTTTCCAACCCAGCGGTTCCTTAACGAATTGCCTTCGTGATGTTTTTCTTGCCGGCGTCGCGGCGGAACGGGACGCGGTAGTCGGCGCCGCCAAAACCGTGCGTGGAAAGGAACCCTCCTACAGGCGCGCGAATCGTGACCGGCCGGCGTGTAAACGGGTCCTGGTAAGCCAGCCCGACCGCCCGTAGAGCCAGCAAGTCCTTGCCAGGCTGACCGTAGAGCGCATCACCGGCAACCGGACAACCCGATTCCAACAAATGAACACGGATTTGATGGGTCCGCCCGGTGAACGGCCTGGCTTCGATCAAAAATCTCTCCGGCCCCGCGGCCACCATCCGGAATTCGGTTTCAGCCGGCTTTCCACCAGGGTGCGCAACCATTCGCCCAATCTGGTTGGGGTCGCGGTCGATTCTCAGCCGGCAAGTCCATTTCTCGCGCTGAGGCCGGCGTTCCGCAATCGCCAGGTAAACCTTTTCCATTTTGCGGCCCGCAAACAAAGCTCCCAACGAGTTCAATGCGCCGATGCTTTTGGCCAAAAGCAGAATGCCGGACGTCTCCGCATCCAGGCGATGCACGTAGCGGAGAAACTTGATGTTTCGCGAGCGCGCCCAAAAATGGCCGGCCGCGATGGAGGAGAGCAGAGCCGCTTGCAGATTTCGATCGGTCTTTTGCCACGATACCGGCACCAACATCCATCCGGCCGGTTTGTCGATGGCCAGGATGGACCGATCCTCGTAAAGAACAGGAATCGGGCTTTCTCCCGGTAATTCGATGAAAGCCGGTTTTGCCACAAGGAAAGCCTGGACTGGTGCAACCTCCGGGACGCTACGTCAGCACGCCCGTTTCGCCCTCGGACCGCGCAATGATAACCGCACCGCAGGAATCGCTGAAGATGTTCACGACCGTCCGGCACATGTCCAGCAGGCGGTCAAACAACATGAGCAAGGCGATCCCCTCCGCGGGCAGGTTGATCGCGCCGAGAATGACGACAATGGCTACCAGGCTCGCCTGCGGCACACCCGCCACACCGATGGAGGTGAATAAGGCCAGCATGACCGTGATGAATTGCACGCCAAAGGTCAGTTCCAGCCCATAAACCTGGGCAATGAACATGGCCGCCACGCACTCGTATAAGGCCGTGCCGTCCATGTTCACAGTCGCGCCCAGCGGCAGCACAAAACTGCTGATCCGCCGCGGCACCTTGGCCCGCTCCTCCACACATTCAATGGTTACGGGCAGCGTTGCCGACGAAGAACTCGTCGAAAAGGCGGTGAGCATGGCCGGCAACATCGCCCGGTAATGACGCGCTGGCTTCACCCGCCCCAAAAACCGCAGGAGCAGCGGCAATGTGATGAAAAGGTGGATGGCCAGCGCTGCCAGCACGGTAAAGAAGAAAACCACCAAATGCGCCAGCGCTCGAAAATCGGTCGTTGCCACCACCGACGCCACCAGGCCGAAAACGCCAATCGGTGCAAAGCGCATCACCAGCCCCGTAATCCGAATCATCACGTCATAAACCCCCTGCCAGAAGTTTCGGAGGAGATCGGCCGCTTTGCCTTCCACGCGGCTCATGAAGTAGCCAAACAGGATGCTGAAAAAAATCAGCGCCAGCATGTCGCTGTTGTTGCTGGCGCTATCGACCACATTCTCCGGGATCATCCGCCTGAAAATATCCACCACATCCCCCGCGCCCCGATCCCCCACCCTTTCCTGCACTTGTTCCGGACTCGCCTTCAATCCCACCTCGATCGGTTTGCCGCCTGAAATGCCCGGCGAGACCCAATTGACCAGTGCCAGCCCCACCAGAATGGCCATCAGACTGGTGGAAAGGTAATAAAC
>CAZCUL010000368.1:0-3198 GCA_964501475.1 uncultured Verrucomicrobiota bacterium
CCTGGCCGCTTCAGCAGCGTCACCAGCACCTGGAATGGCTGCTCTTGCAGCTTGACGCGTGAGCCGTTCTTGCGCAGTTCGCCTGCCGCGAGGTGAACCTCGAAAACCCCGAACCGAAGGATGCCGGGCGAGTCCATAAACACCTCAATTATGCGCCTGCGGCACTGCAAAATGGGAAGCCAAAACCAGCAGGAATCCGAGCCATTCCCTTACTCGAAACCCTCCAACACCATGAGGTCGCTCTCGACCCGATCGCTCTGGGCATAGGCGAACCACCTGCCGTCGGGCGCGATATCGAGAGAAGTGGCTCCAAATGGCGGCGGAACCTCCATGACATCGATTGGTTCCGTAGCACCAGTGCGCAACACGCGCAGAAACCACTTGCTCGGAACGATCGGCGCTTCCCTATACTCAACGAAATAGAATCCGTCTTCCCCCACATCCCATGTGTTTCGAGTCGCGCCAACCGCCGTTTCTTCTCCTCCTTCCACGGGCACTCGCCACACCGAAATGCCAGGCGCTCTGGCAAAGTAAAGGAAGCGGCCATCAGGCGATTCGAAAGGCTGAAAGCCGCCACGCTGGGTGACCTGCACGGGCTCCGTTCCGTCAGGAGACATTTTCCAAATCTGTGGGGATCCGCCGCGATCAGACCCGAAGTAGATCCAGCGTCCGTCTTTCGACCAGCTGGGCCGGGAGTCGCCTCCCTCGTGATTCGTAAGCTGACGCGGCGAACCCCCTTGCGCGTCCACCACAAAGATGTCCCAGTTGCCCCGCGGGGCGGCATCAAAGGCAATGCGGCGTCCGTCAGGGGACCAACGGGGACTGCCGGCCACCGCGCCAAACGAAGTCACCTGGATGAGGTTGGCGCCACTGCGGTCACAAGCCCAGATTTCGCGGCTCCCCGTGCGGTTCGAGCCAAACACGATTCGGCTTCCATCGGGCGAGAACTGTGGTTCGACGTCCATCTGAGTCGAGGCAACGACTTTCCGTGGCGGCCTGTCTCTTTCTTCTCCCGGCAGAGGATACAGCCAGACGTTGACGTCAAAGTTGACGCGCTCGTACACGAGCCGCTTGCCCTGTGGTGCAACGGAGGGAAACGCGACGTTTTGCCCCGTTTCCGCCACCGGCCGCGGGTCACCGCCCGATACAGAAATCCTGGACAGCCGGAAAGCGCTCCCGATGGCAGGCTGATGCGCGTAGACAATGTCCTGGCCGTCCGCCGCCCACGCGAGGCCGGCAGTGATCTGGCCTTGAGAGGTCAATTCCCGAGGTTTGCCACCCGCCAAAGGCGCAAGGTAGATCTCCCTCTTGGTGTTGGTGCCTCGCACGAAGGCCAGGGTGCGGCCGTCAGGTGCGACCGCCGGAAACGCATCGCCGAGACCCATTCCGGCAGGCGGAGATGTCAGACGTTGTTTCTCGCCCGTTTCCAGAAAGAAGCGATAGATCGCCGGGCCCATCTCAGGTGATTTTCCCTCGCAGAACAGGATGGACTTGCCGTCTGGAGTCCAGGCCAGGCCTCCCGCGCCGAGGTCTCCCAGCCACCCCAGTGAGGACATTTCAATTCCCGGTGTAGGGTGGGAAAGCTCGATCACCTTTTTTTCCGGACCGCCCACGGGAGAGACCGAGTAAACCGTCTGCGTGATGCCGGACGTTCTCATGAAAGCGACCTGGCGTCCGTCGGGCGACCAGGAGGGCGTTTCGTCCATCACCGGATCGCTGGTAAGCCGGAGGAGATTACTGGAGCCAACCACCTGAACATAGATGTCAGCGTTGTCTCCAGCCTCCCCAGACCAGGAGAATGCAACTCTGGACCCGTCCGGCGAAACAGCCGGGCGCTCTTCCGAACCCAGCAGAGAGGTGAGCGGGACGGGACTTTCGGGAACACTGCTCCGCGGAGTCTGGTTTTGCCACTTCGACATTCAGAAGACGCTGAATGCGACGATCGCCGCGCCGGCTAGACCCCAAGCCCACCACCGGCGGGCTCCGATCGCAGCTATGGGAGTTGCGGCAGGGATTTCAACGGCGCCGCCTTGCGCCATTGCCGTTCCCCCGACAAACCGGTACCCCTTGCGCGGCACCGTCTCAATGAACCGGGGGCTCGTCGCTGAATCTCCGAGCGCCTCGCGGATCTTGTTGACGGCTGTTGAGAGGCCATGGTCGAAATCGACGAAGGTATCGCCGGCCCACAGCTTCTCTTTCAATTCCTCCCTGGTGACAATCTCCCCCGGTCGCTTCAGCAGCGTCACCAGCAGCTGGAAGGGCTGCTCTTGCAGCTTGACGCGTGAGCCGTTCTTGCGCAGTTCGCCCGCAGCGAGGTGAACCTCGAAGACCCCGAATCGAAGGATGCCGGGCGAGTTCGTCATAGCCGCCTCAATTATGCACCGGCGGAGCCTATGGCTCCAAATCTAAACTGATCCCGCACTTCCATTTCATTTCAACTGGCGGACGAGGTTTCTTTCCGGCCCGAATTTCCCCTTGGCCGACCCTCATTTGGCGGTGGAGAACTCTCTGTAACACATTGACACAAGGAGGCTTATCAGGTGAACCCAATTTGAAACCCATTTGACGTCCAGTCGCTGGAACGGGCGTTTCAACAGCCTCAGGATCGTTCTCACCGACCCAACCCGGAGGTGAGAAATGGTCAAGTCGATTCTATGCGGACTGCTCCTGAGTGCTTTCACGCCGCAAATTGCCCCGGCTGATGCCGGGAATGACAAAGCCGTTCCCGAAATCATCGTGCGGATTTACAACTACGCCGGCGTTGGCGAAGATTTCCTGCCGCGGGCGCGCCAGGAAGCGGCCGAAATTTTCCTCGAAGTGGGAATCCGGCTTTCCTGGCTCTCTTGTACCCCGACACCCCAAGGTACTGTTGACGACCCGCGGTGTCATGAGCGTGGACACAATGTCGTTTCGCTGATGATCTGCCCCGAAGCAATGTTGCCCAAGGGCGGCTTGCCGCGCGGGATCTTCGGCTTTGCGCTCATGCCACAGCCGGGTGAACCCGCCAGGTATGCGCGGCTGTATTTCCATCGGCTCACGGAACTGGCTGACGGGCGCAAGGTGCGCCGGGGCGTCCTGCTCGGCGCGATGATGGCCCACGAGATCGGCCACCTGCTGCTGGGAGTCAACAGCCACTCGCGGGAAGGAATCATGAGCATCCCCTGGGACGCCCGCAAGCTCCAGCAGGTCGATTTGGGT
>CAZCUL010000369.1:0-10700 GCA_964501475.1 uncultured Verrucomicrobiota bacterium
ATCGCGTTCAAGCAGCCGGAAGATCGAAAGTCCGAAGAAATCGCCCGTCAAGCTTCTGAAAAAACCCGGTTTCGCTCGCCGGATGACGAACTTAGGCTAAAGCAGATTGTAGAGAACGAATCCAATGGTTGCGACCGTGAAGCCGAAGGCGAGCAATGCCAAGAGGCCATCGCGCGCGATCAAAGAGAGGCCAAAGACGGTGAGGGCGGCGCCCGCGCTGGTGGCGGCGAAAGGCACCGGTTCCAGCGCCGGCATGCCGGCAGCGATCACGACGCAGACGATGGCGATGAGGTAAGTGCCGGCGCCGCGGATAAGAATGGTAAGGCGGGGCCGGAGCCAACGATCGATAAAGCGCGCCGGGGGCCACAACCACTTGAGGGCCTTATGGAGGTGCCCGCGCGGGACTGACCACTTCAGGAGCCAGCCTGGCAGCCAGAAGTGTTTCCGCCCAAAAAGCAGTTGAATGGCGATCAGCAACACCAGCGTCGCCACGATCGTGGGCATGCCCGGAATTCCGCTCAAGGGCGAGAGCGCGATAACGCCTCCCACCAGGAGCAAGGGACCAAACGATCTGTTTCCAACCGCTTCCACCACCGCGCCCAGGGAGACCCGATCCTCTCCTTCTGCAGCGTCGCCGACCCGATGAAGCAAATCCTCGAGGTTCGTGAGTTCCTCAGCCATATCCATGCGCCATGCGCCCCCGGAGAACTACAACCGAAAGGGCAGAAGCACAACATGCGCAGCGCCGGTGGCCCAGATCAATCAGACCGTTGATTGCTGACTCACGGATTACCGATCACTTCCCAGCGCCCGCTGGTAAGCCGCCGGCGTGTCGATATCGAAGTCCAGTCCGGCATCGTCGATTTCGCAGAAGGCTAGCGCGGCCGGGCGGGCCTGTAGAAAATCCTTCAGTGTGGGCGCCGAGGAGCGGCCCAAATCTTTCAGAGCGTTCCGGGGAAAGACCACCGGATGACGCAGGCGGCCTTTACGGCTGGGTTGACAGATCTTGTGCGGGTTCGTCTCCGCAAACTCGATCAAGGCCGCAAGCGTGCCGGATTGCAAATGGGGCTGATCGCCCAGGGTCATCACCCAATGGGATATTTCCTGTTGCCAACCGCTCCAGCGCGCGGCGCACTGGATGGAACTGAACATGCCTTGCTCCGGCCGCGGATTGATGATCCGGGAGACCTGGCTGCCGAGGCTTGCGAGACGGTCCAATTCCTTTCGGATTAAGTGCGAGTGATCGTCAGCCCCGGTCCCTTCCGGGCCGCCCATGACCGCGGCTATTTGCGCCGCGCCGAGCTGCTGCCACTGGGCAACCAGATGGCCGAGAAGGGTGGTTCCTTTCCATGGTAAAAGGAGTTTGGGTTCGCCCATCCGACGGGAAGCGCCGGCGGCGAGGATGAAAACGCCGAAATGGAATTTGCGGTTCGTAATTCGTCGTTCCCTGGCGGTCAATGGTCCGCGGTCTGTTGCTTTGGAGTCCGGACGACGCCGGGGTTGAGGAGTTCGGCGCGCTTTTGGACGAATTGCGCGAGAATGCTCAGCGCGATTTCGTTCACGCCGACGGCATGAATATCAAGACCGACCGGGCAAGCCACTTTCCCCAGTTCCTCCTCGGTGGCGAGACGCTCCTGAATGAACTGGTCGAAGATGAGCCGGCGTTTGCGGCCGCTCCCGATCATGCCCAGGAAAGCGAACGGGCGCCGCACCCAATCCCGCAGGACCAAGGCGTCGCGTTGATGCCCGCGCGTCACAATCAATCCGAAAGTGGGGCGCGCCGGCAGTGGTTCCTGTAAAATCTTTTCCCAGGCGCCGACACGAAACTTCGCGCCGGCTGGGAAATACTGGTCATTCGCCAGGCTGGGCCTGTCATCGAAAACAGTGACCTCGAATTCAAGCTGCGCTGCCAGCGGAGCGACAGCCTGGGCGACGTGGCCTGAACCGGCAATCCACAGCGCGCAGGGCGGACATACCGTTTCCGAATACAACCAGTCGCCGGCCTGACCGCTCACCCAGTCGATGCCAAACTCGCGGTTCACACCCCACGTCAGGGGTTCGGCGGGCGCGGCCGCTTTCCTCCAGATGTCGGCCGCCTCGGCGGCGCGCGGTAAAATGACCCCGGAAACTTTGCCCCCGCAAATCAAGCCGTCGTCCCAGCCGAAATCATGATCCAGGACCAGATCGAAGGTGGCCGGGATTTTCGTGAGCAAGGCGCGGCGGGCGCGATCCTGAATCTCCGCTTCCAGACAGCCGCCACCCAGGGTGCCAAGGATGCGGCCGTCGTAAAAGAAAATGGCTTTGGCCCCCTTCTTTTGCGGACTGGAGCCTTTAATCCCGGAAATGATTCCGAGGGCAAAAGGCTGCCCCTCGTCCAAAGCGTTGATGATCGACTCGTAAAACCGGCGCATGCTCTCAGTCGCTGAACGCGTCCCTCACGAAAGAACGCTCCGCACGCGGGTTTGAGCTTCGCGTCGAATCGCGCCGTCCGGCAGCAGTTCCGCCACAAAGGGCACCGTTTCCCGCTGCACGCACAGCCAGACGTCATCGCGCAGTTCCGGACTCGAAAGAAGCCGGCGGCCGTTGCGGCAATAGCGCATGGCCTCGAGCAGATTTGGCTGGAGGAGCGGATAAAGCCGGCGTGCGATCTCGGCGGAATCGGCAATCTGGCCCCCGGCATAATTCGGCCAGATGCGTTCGCAGAGGGCGCCGGCCGCAAGGATATCCTCCATGGCGGGCTGATCATAGGTGCCGGCGCAGACCAGGAGCAGACTGTCCGGACGCTGTCCCTGCAGCCAGAGGTAAGTGGCGCGCAGGTTCAGGAACGAACCGATCAGCACGGCCCGGGCACCCGCACAGGCGCGCAGAGCGCGCGTGCCGTTGGTGGTGGTCATGACAATGGTTTTGCCGGCCACTTTCTCGGATGTGTACTCGCGCGGCGAATTGCCCAGATCGAAATCCACTCCGCCCGTCAAATCCGCGCGAATACGCAAGCCGTCGCGTTCTCCGGCCAGAAGAACCTTGGGATTCTTCTCGCGGTAGGCCAGGGCTTCTGCGATCTCGCACACCGGAATGATGGCTTCGGCCCCCGCGGCCAGGGCCATCATCATAGAGGTGGTGGCGCGGAGAACATCAAAGACCACGCAGACCGTGCCGCTCAGATCGCGCTGTCCAAGGCGTGCGAGTTCGGCCGGGCTGAGAATGACTTCAAGGCTTGGAGGCATGGACATTCCTAACGTGTGATTGCCGCTTGTATTCCTCTGTCTTGTTCGCGGGTTGAGCGGTTGGCGCGTCCCTGCAGCCGCATGTAATGAAACAAATATTGCTGGGCGTAGCCGGCATTCGGTCCGAAATGGGTGGCCACGAATCTCTGAAGGCGCCCGATGCTGGGCCGCCGGCGGGGAAAGTAGAGCTCCCGCAGCGCTTTTCTCACCCACACATCCACGGGAAACGCCTCCTGGAATCCGTAGGCGAAAAGCAGGACGCAATTGGCGACCTTATGCCCAACACCGGGCAGGCGCAGCAATTGTTCCCGCGCATTCTCAATGCCTTGAAAATAAAGACTGTTCAAATCCACTTCGTTACGGTCCAGCATTCGAGCGGTAGCCAATAGATTCGGGGCTCGGAACCCCATTTTGCAAGCCCGGAGTTCCGCTTCCGACATCGCAGCCAGGCGGCTGAAATGCGGAAACGACCAACCCGGTTCGCTCTCTGGCCGCACCGCAATCGCAGTTCCATAACGCTGACACACCAATGCCACGATTTGCTGGATTTGAACGATCTGTTTGCTGGTCGAGAGAATGAACGACGCCAGACATTCCCACGGTTCCTGACGAAGCAATCGCAATCCCCGGCAGGCCGCCACGCTGGCACGCATCGGTTCATCAGCCGGAAAGCTGGCCACCACCGCCGCCAGGTCCATTTCCGTCTGCAAATACTTTCTCAGCCATGTCCAGTCCGCAACCGGCTCCGCCACCGCAGCCAAAATGCCTTCGGGAACAGACCGAAGCCGGACCCAGCGATTTCCAATAATGCCTTCCCAGCCGGCAGCGGTTTGACGCCAGCGAAATGCCTGACCCGAAGCCAGCGTGGCCGAGAGGTCGTAATCGCTCACCGGAAGCAGTAGCTCCGATTCAGTTTTCATCAGGCGCCCGAAGGTTGCGGCATTCGAAAAGTTCAATGCGGCGCATGACCCGCCCGCGATAAACAATGTCCTGGAAGCCCAGCTCCCGAACCGATTCGAACTCGGCGAGCAAGCCCGGCGGGGGCGGTCTGGGCTGCGATTTGGCTTCCCGGACATAAATTGCGTTCTGCCCGACGCGATGGCGCCGGTAATGGTAGTGCGGCCAGAAATGGAACTGGTTCTTCGGGCGATCCGTGCTCTCGAAATAAACGAGTGGCCTTTCCGTAACGCGCCGTTTCGCTTCCGGAAGATAAAAGGTTATTTCGCCGGTTAAGCCGTAATGGGCGCAAATGATAAACGCGTCCTTTCCCGGCTCGCTTTCCAGAAGCCTCTGCCGGAATCGCTCGACTGTTTGCGCCGTGGTGGACCATGCCCGCACCCGCCGCAAAGGATCCATCCTCGCCGGCAGCGGTTCGCCCGCGATCTTTGCTACCAGGTTGGTATCGTGCAGCAGAATGACGACGAAGAGCCCAAGGCTCACGCCCGCAATCAGCCAGCCCTTGACAGCCCGGGCGCCTTCCCGCCAGCGCGTGTGCCAGTAGATCACCATCAGGCAGAACATAGGCACGACCGCCGGCGCAATCCAGTTCGGCAAAACC
Source organism: uncultured Verrucomicrobiota bacterium (assembly GCA_964501475.1). Classification (GTDB taxonomy): domain Bacteria; phylum Verrucomicrobiota; class Verrucomicrobiia; order Limisphaerales; family CAZCUL01; genus CAZCUL01. The sequence continues at coordinate 4,783 of CAZCUL010000369.1, forward strand.
CGCGAATGGAATGTATAGGCCCAATACCCGATAAAGACCGGCGCCCCCATGCAGAAAAGGTAGCTCAAAAGCGGCGTGCGCCTTTCCCGGCTCCAGATGGCGCCTATGGCCCAGCAAGCGCCGACGAAAAACACCGGGTTCAACAAGGCCGCCTCAGAGCCCACGAAATCCCAAAAATAGCGCAGTGTCGGTTTCCACTGCTGGTCGAGGTTCGCATTGTCGGCCACGTGGCGCACCGTGATCCAGCCGTGCTGCGCGTTCCAGATCAGCACCGGCGTGGTGCAAAGAAGCGCGATGCCCAATGCCAGATAGGGACCGGGCCGGCGAAGATGGCTTCGAGCCAGCGGCTGGAGAGCAAAGAACAACCCGAAACAACCCGCCAGAAACAGGCCGCTGTATTTGCTGAGAAAGGCAAGTCCGGTCCATAAGCCCACCCAGAGCCAATCCCTCGTTTGGCCCGTTGGCTGCACAGCTTTCCAACCGGCGATCACGGCTGTCGTCCAGAACAGGACCAAAAGCGGATCGATGGTCATGAGAATCGCCCCGGCGGCGAGCATCGGCGCGCAGTTCAAGATCAGCACCAGCCAGAACCCGCACCGGGAATTGACCTCCCGCGTCATGAACCGAAGCAGGAGAAAGCTCAAAAGCGCGGCAATCACCGGCGACAGGAACCGGACACCGAACGCGTTATCGCCCCAAATGCTTGTTCCCAGGAATTGAGCATAAGCAATCAGGGGCGGCTTGCTGTAGTAAGAGAGCGCCAGGTGCTCCGACCAGGTCCATTGATACGCTTCGTCTTCGCTCAGTTCGATCTTGCCGCTCGCCAGATAGAGCAATCGCGCCAGAAGAATCGCCGCAATCAGGACGTAACCCAGATACAGCCAATGCGCGTCGCGGCCGGCGGTTTCCTTTTCATCTCGATCCTGCGGCGGCGCCGCGACTGTCGCGGAAGGATTGATGAGTGAAGGCAACTTTCGGAACCAGTCCGGAAACCAGCGCGGCCCGGCATGTTGCCAGGCAAACTGGATCGACCAGAGGCCAAAAGCCGCATAACCCGCGCCCAAAACGGCTCCAGCCAGAGCGTCGCTCGGATAGTGAGCACCCAGGTAAACGCGGGAGAAAGCCATGACACAGGCCAGCGGCAGCATTACGCGCCAGCTTCGCCGGTAATAGACATAGCTAATGAGCGCGGCGGCGAACCAGGTCGAGGTATGCGAGGAGGGCATGCTTTCATTTCGACCCCGCCCCGTCAGCAGGTTCAGATCAGTGAGAGTAGAAAAAGGCCGAGGCCGGCTGATGGCTTCCTTGAGGGTATTGATGACGAGCATATCGCCCAGGGCGATAAGAGTGAAGACCATGACCACGAAAAGCCGGCCGCGCCGCCCTCCCTTCCAAACCAGCACTCCAGCCAAAAAAGCCAGCGCGGGCACAAACAACGCGTTGCCGGCAAACCACGGCATGATCGCGTCCATGACCGGATTGCTCAGATGTTGGTTGACGAATCGGAAAACAGTGGCGTCCAGTGCCTCGAGCGCAGCCATGGCGTCGAATAGTTGAGGCGGGCAATTCGATTGCCAAGCGTAAAGGGTCACTGGGGGGGGGCGCATGACAAGAATCTTCAGACAATGCGTTTTGCCGCGATTTTGCATTAAAGGTATCTAGCCAACGCATATACGTGTCCCTCGACCCCATTCCGCGCCCTCGGTCAAGAATGGCGCCTTCTTCGTTTCCTTCGTTACCTTCTGTTGGATTCCGCTCCCGCCCCGCCTGGGTGAAATCATGCACAGAAGCAAACGAAGCTAACGAAGCAGCGAAGGCGAAGCCGCTCCTGAAAACCGCTCCATTGGCAGGTCTGAAGAATTCTGTCATGCACCCGAATTGCTGACAATCCGCCCGCACTTCTTGACGGCGGGCGCGGGCGGTCCATTTTAGGGAGAATGAGTGACCTGCTCTGGTTCGTGGCGCACACCCGGCCGCGGTGCGAGAAGAAACTGGTGGAGTTCTGCAAACGGGAGGGATTATCCAATAATCTCCCCTGTTACGAATCAGCCCACCGCTATCGGGGGAAAACGGCCGTCTTCCGCAAGCCGCTCTTTCCCGGTTATGTCTTCCTGCACATCGAACCGCAGCGGGCCCAAGGCGTTTTTCAAAGTAACTATGTGGCCAACCTTTTGAAAGTGCTCGACCAGGACCTCTTCGTTCAGCAACTGGGGAATATTCTGCGAGCGCTCGAAAGCAAAGTGTCGATACAGTTGGCCCCTGAAATCGGCCCCGGCACCCGCGTCCTCATCAAAGGAGGGCCGCTTCGCGGAATGGAAGGGTGGGTCGAGCAACGGTATGGCATGTCCACAGTCCTGCTTCGGTTGGATTTCATCGGGCAGGCGGCCGCCGTCACAGTCGAAGCCTGGCAACTGGAACCGGCCTGAGGAACCGGCCTGACTGATCGAGGAACGGGTTTCTTTTCGCCCAAGGCGGCCCCGCCCGGGCCGGCAGGATTCCCGGAAGTTTTGCGTAAACCTATGAGGAACACGGCTCTCTTGAGAGAGGTCGTGTGTACTGGTCGGCGGCCGAGGTTCTATCGAATGAGGAGCGGTCTTTCGACAGGTCGGACTGCGAGCGGGTTTCGTTCACGGCTCTTAGCCCCCTCCTGCAAGCGCTTCTGCTCGGGGGAGCCTGGCGGCCTGGAATGCCGCTTTCAATGGCTGATTCGATTTGAGCTGGGGCGCTGTCATTCATCTCGTACATGCAGGATGAGGAACTGAACATTGAGCGGGGACGGCCGGAGCTTCCCGGGCTTCGTGCGTCCCAGTCCCACGAACCGGCGCGCGGCGGCGCCGGCTGGCGCTGCCAGGCGGGGGAGCTTCACAGCGAAAGTCTCTTTTCTTCCATCCTCGGCTCTTTCGGCTATGTGTTGCGCAGACGCTGGCGCCTGTTTGCGGTCGTGACCCTCTTGACAGCCGCCGCAGGTTGCTTTTGGGGTTACCAGCAATCCGGCTATACGGCGATCGTGCGGCTGGTTTGCTCGCCTCCCGCGGATTCGGCGGCAGGGACTGAGGAAGCCATTGGACTCTCCTTTTTTACGAGCCGAACTCTCGCGGACGCGCTGGGGAGTTCGAGGTTTGGCCGGCAAAAGGCCGAGTGGCCCGGTTTTTTTCTGTCGCGGCTGGTGCCGGCCGACGCGGACAAGTCGGGCGAAGCGAAGGCAATGGACCTTGTGGTCAGCGGCCCGGACCGGGAAGGGGCCGTCGAGTTTGCCAATGCCTGCGGGCAGGAGGCGGTCCGGTATGCCGGGGAAATGAAGAGAATCGAAGCGGAGGAACGGCGTCAGTTGTTTCAGGAGCGCCTGGCCACGGTGGACCGAAAACTGGAGGTCGTTTCAGAAAGGCTGCGCGAATTTCGGCGGCGCACCGGTTTGTTGGATTTGGACAAGGAGAGCGCAGCCTACGCTCAGAAGCACGCCGAACTGGCGGTTGAAACCGAAGATGCCCGGCTGCAGTTGGCCGTGCTGGACTTGCAAGTGCAGGCCCTGGGCGACGAGATCGCCCGGCGTAATCCGGCGCTGGTCGAGACTCTCCAGAAGCTCGACGAGGCGTTGTTGCACTACACCGAGGAGCATCCCGAGGTGAAGAAGTTGCGGGCGGCGCTCGATGCGTTTCATTCCCGGAATTCCGAGCTGGTCCGGGAGCCGGGTTCATTGGCCGTGAGCGAGGGCGATTCGCTCGCCGGCGGCCTCTATCACAAGATGGTGGATCTCCGCACCCGGCGCCTGGGGCTGCAAACGCAGATCGACGAAGGAAGCCGGATTCGGAGCGAACTCAAGGAGAAGATGGCGGGGCTTTCCGAGCAGGCGCTCGAATATGCCAGTTTGAAATCCGACCTCGAGTCGCTGCAGCAGATGCGGCAAATGGTGGCCGATCGCCATCATGCAGCCGGCTTGATCGCGGCAAACGCGGGGAATTATTGCCGCTTGTTGCGTCCGGCGGAGATTGGAGAGGTTGACCGTTTCGAACGCGTCCGCAACGCGGCCTGGTGGGCGTTGTTAAGCGGAATTCTGGGAGCGGGCCTCTGCTTGCTGACGAGTGCGTTTGTGGGCTCTTCCAACCGCCCTGTTCGAAACCGGGAAGACTTGTGTCGGGCGACAGCGCTCCCCTTTTTGGCCGATCTCGGGGATGTCCGGAAATTGTCTGCCACCGAGGAAGAGGACTGGGCGATTCGGACTTTTTTGTCGCTTAAAGCCGGGTTGAAACAGGCCCCGGGGGAGGCTTTGATCTGCGGCTTCATTTCCGCGCATGCGGGAGAAGGACGATCGACCTGGATCCGCCTGCTCGCTCGTGCCGCCCGAAAACAGGGCTATCGAGTCCTGACAGTCGGGCCGCCGGCCGGCGTCGAGGGCCTAACGGTCGATTCGACACCGGCTCGAAAGGAATCGGGCGCGCGCGCGGATGCCCTCGCGCCGCTTCACGGTCTGGCTGCGGCTCTCCACGGCTCCGACACGCAACGAGTCAGTTCGGTTGCCTGGCCCGAGGGCATTTGGAATTGGCGTTGTCGAAAACAGTGGCACGAAGCGCTCCGGCAGGCGGCTCGGATGGAGGACCTGGTGCTGTTCGTTCAGTTCCCGCCCGCCTCAACGGCCGAAGCGCTCTTGCTCGTCGAGGGTTTCCCCGCGGTGATTTGGGTGTGTGGCGAAGGGGTGACCGGTTTCAAAGAGACCCGGTTCTGTCTGGAACGGTTGCGCCAGGCTGGCGGCCAGGTCGTGGCCACGGCCCTCAACCGCTCTCGAAAGGGCGGCGCGCGCAGGTCGGCCGCCCGAATCAGCGCGCGGCTTTTGTGTCTGGGCCTCTCTTTCGCATCGGCGGCCGGCTGGGCTCAAGCGCCCGCCGGAGGGCAGCCTCCACCGCCGGGTTCGTCCATGGAACAGTATTTGGGGCCAATGCCGTCGGTGGCGCCGCTCACCATCCGGCCGCGCTTTTCCGCCTCTTCGCCGGAGCAATTGGCCGAATGGCAGATGCGTCTCACGATCGGGCCGGGCGATGTTTTGGATGTGAGCCTTTACGAACAGCCCAATTCAGTGCGGCCCGGTCTGGTGATTGGTCCGGACGGCCGGATAAACTATTTGCAGGCGCGCGACGTGATGGCCGCAGGGCTGACCGTGGACGAATTGCGGGACCGGTTGGAGGCCGCTCTGGCGAGGTTCTATCTCGCTCCCCGCGTCGTCGTCACGCCGGTGGCTTACAACAGCAAGAAGTATTATTTGCTCGGCAACGTGATTCAAAAGGGTGTGTTTCCTCTCGATCGTCCCATTACGGTTCTGGAGGCCATCGCCCGAGCGCACGGATTTATCCACGTGGCCCAGCAGCGCAATACGCTCATGGCCGCCGATCTTTCCCGCAGTTTTCTGATTCGCAAGGAAGAGTCGGGGAGCTTCAACAGAGTCGGCATTGACTTCGAAGCGCTGTTCCTTCACGGGGACCTCGGCCAAAACGTCCTTTTGGCGCCCGATGACTATCTTTACTTTCCGCCGTTGGATCAACAAGACGTGTTCATCCTGGGCGAAGTGGCGCAGCCGGGACCGGCCGCCTATTCGTCCGCCTGGACGGTCTTGCGGGCGATTGTCGCCCGGGGCGGACTGACCGAAAGGGCCTTCAAGCAGCGCGTCCTGGTGGTTCGGGGTTCATTGAATCGGCCGGAGACGTTCGTGGTCAATTTGGATCAGATTCTGAGGGCTGGCGCGGCGGACTTCATTTTGAAACCGGGCGACATCATTTACGTCAACCGCAAGCCTTGGGCTAAAGCCCAGGAACTGTTGGAGGCGGCCATTATGGATTTCACGCGAGCGGCCATCATTACCTATACCGGGCAGGAGGTCGGACCGTTTATCATCGAACCGCTCGTAAAATAATCATGCGCAACGCCTCGAT
>CAZCUL010000370.1:0-6060 GCA_964501475.1 uncultured Verrucomicrobiota bacterium
GGATATTCACTGAAAGCGTCCACGCAGGCATTCCATCACGCCATACGTAGCTTGACCGAGTTCCGATGATGGCCCGGATTTGTCCCGCGGTGAATGGCCCGGAGGCGTTATCCTCGACGTCAACGTAATACCAAACCGCGTCACCTGCGCCGAGCACCTGCTCAAGGCATTTCGCCACGGGTGTCTCGCGTGAGAACTTTGCCACGATCTCAAAACCATAAATGCCGGCTTTCTTCAACCGCGGCGCGAACACAGAATCACACAATCTTACGAGCGTTTCGACGTCGTTCCTGCCGCTGTGCGAGCGTTCGATGCTCAGGCGGAAATGCGCTTTCAATGTTTCCAGTTTGTAGTTCTGCGTGCTCTTGATGGTGCGCCGGGCCAGCGTCATAGCGCAGAAGCCCTTCGTTCCTGTCGCTGGCACGCCGAGCATCTGATATTCCGGACTCAGCACCCGACCCCAGTCGTAACTGAGGTTGTAGGCCACGAGCGGCAATTCGGCTGCGTATTCTCGAAACAAACCATGTGCCAGGCGCGGTTCCAGGCCGTGCTCGCGAAGGTATTCCCGGGAATAGCCATGCAACGCTTCAGCGGCGGGTTCGATGGGGACATCGTGATTCAAGAGAACACGAAACGGAGCGCCCTCGCGGTCCCATCCCTTCATCCGTTGCGCGGCGATTTCGACAGCATAGACCGGTGGGTAGAGGCCGGTTGTTTCGGTATCAATAATCACCCACGACTCCTGAAGCATGCGCGGATGGTATTCTGCCTATTGTCAGTAGCAAGTGGCTTTGGAGCCATCGTACCGGATTGAAGGCTTTTATGAACTCGGGTTGGATCGATTTGATCGCCAGCATTCCAAACATCGACATTTTGCGGGTTGGGAGAATGGTGCGGTTGCTTCGAATCATCCCAGTGCTTGTGCTTGCGAGGTGCAAGAAATGGAAAACCGGCTAAAGGCGTCATCAGCCCGGCGCCATCCATTCCGTCGGCGGCGTGGCCCCTCGGTGGCAGTGTCGATGCGCCCGGCCAAGGACCGATTCCCAGCCCGCGGCTTTCCGGGCTTGCTTCCCTCTTATCCTGGGGCACATTCAATCGACTTTACGTAGATTGCACAGGCGACTTTCAACCGTGATCCATCCAGGCAGACTGTTACACGAACGTTCCAGGGCTTTGAGAATTGCTCTTTTCACGATGCTTTTAGTCGAAGCGCTTGTCATCGGCGGTTTTCCCCTTCAGGCCGCCCGCGTCGTTGGCTGGGGTGAAGACAACCGTTTTTCCCAACAGACCGCGCCGGCAAATCTGACCAATGCCGTTGCGCTCGCTGCAGGCTCATTTCACAGCCTGGCACGGCGGACGGACGGAACGGTGACCGCGTGGGGATTAAACAACGTGGGGCAAGCCACTCCGCCTCCGAATTTGAGCGGCGTGGCCGCGATCAGCGCCGGAGCCAATCACAGCATGGCCCTCCTCAGCAGTGGCACTGTCGTGGCCTGGGGCGATGGCGCTGGTGGACAAACCAACGTTCCGCCCGCGCTCGCCGGTGTCGTGGCGATTGCCGCCGGGCAGTTTCATAATCTTGCCCTGCGCGGTGACGGGCGCGTTGTGGGCTGGGGCTTTACCGGCTGGAACGCGGAGCGGCCGCCGGCGGAATTAACGAACGGCCTCAGTATTGCCACCGCCATTGCCGCGGGGGGCAACCACAGTCTGGCCATCAAAACCTCCTTTAGCGGCGGGCGCGTGGTCGCCTGGGGAAACAATTCCTTCGGGCAGGCGCGGCCTCCCACCGAGTTGACCAATGGCGTCATCAACGTCGTCGCCATTGCCGCCGGCGAGAATCATAGTCTGGCGCTGAAGGCGGACGGAACGGTGGCCGGGTGGGGCTACAACGCGTTCGGCCAGGCCACGGCGCCCCCCGGGTTGAACGGGGTGATCGCCATTGCGGCGGGAGGCAATGACAGCCTGGCGTTGAGGAGCGATGGCACAGTCGTGAGCTGGGGCTACCGCGGTGCGGGCGCCAACCTTCCGCCAGCCGGATTGAACCAGGTGGTGGCCATTGCCGTGGGAAGCAGTCACAGCCTTGCGCTGGTGCGCGAGCCGCCCATGATCACAGCTCAGCCGCAAAGCCAGACTGTCGTAGCCGGAGGCACCGCCACTTTCACCGTTTCTGCCGCGGGAGGGATGCCGCTGGATTATCGATGGTTTCACAACGGGACCAACATCCCCGGCGCCACGGCGAGCAGTTATACCGTGACCGACGCCCAGACCAGCCACGCCGGCCAATATGTCGTGACCGTCAGCAATTCCGACGGGTCGGTAACGAGCGCGCCCGCCACTTTGACCGTCAACTCGCCGCCGACCATTAACCAGCATCCGCAAAGTCAGGCTGTCAATGCCGGTCAAAATGCCGTCTTCACCGTGTCCGCCGCGGGAAGCGGCTCGCTCCGTTATCAGTGGCGGAAGAACGGCCAAAACATTCCCAACGCCATCAACTCCTTCTATGGCATCACCAGCGCCCAGCCGAGCGATGCGGGGAACTATGACGTGATCGTCACCAACAACTTCGGTGCGGTCACCAGCCTGGTGGCTGTGCTCAGCGTCAATTCACCCCCGGTCATCACTCAACAGCCGCAAAGCCAGACCGTGTCGGCGGGCAGCAGCGTTTCGTTTTCCGTGGGGGCTTCAAATGCCACGTTCTTCCAATGGCGAAAGAATGGTGCGCCCATTACCGGCGCCAATTCGCCCGTCTATTCCATCAATAACGCGCAACTCGAAGACGCCGCCGGTTACTCGGTGCGGGTGACCAATCAATTCGGCATGACCGACAGCGCCACCGCGCTCTTGACTGTCACCGAGCAGCCAACCGGTCCGAGCGACGTCGTTGCCTGGGGACAAATCCTGGTTTTCAACGGCTCCGAATATGTGGACACCTCGCCGCCCGGCGGGTTGACCGGCATTAAAGCCATTGCCGCAGGACGAAACCACAGCCTGGCATTGAAAACGGACGGCATGGTCGCGGGTTGGGGCGACAATAGTTTGGGCCAGGCCGCTCCGCCGCCCGGTCTTTCCCAGGTCAGTGCCATTGCTGCCGGCGATTTTCACAGCCTTGCTCTCAGGATGGACGGCACGGTTGTCGCCTGGGGCGATAACAGCTCTGGACAGGCGACTGTGCCGCCCGGATTGACGATGGTTGCCGCGATTGCCGCTGGCGGAGGGCACAGCCTGGCGTTGCGCGAAGATGGCGCGGTTGTGGGCTGGGGTGCCAACATGCTCGGCCAGGCAACCGCGCCGCCTGGCATCACCAACCTGATAGCCATTGCCGCGGGCGCCCAACACAGTTTGGGTCTGAGGGCCGACGGCACCGCGACCGGCTGGGGCGGAAATGACCACGGCCAGGCGCGCCCGCCCACCGCGCTCGCAAACGTCGTCGCTTTGGTGGCAGGCGCAGCTCACAGCGCGGCGCTGAAGTCGGATGGGACTGTGGTCGTCTGGGGGGCAAACAATCTTGGCCAAACGAATGTTCCGCCGGGCCTGGCCGCGATTATTGCCATTGTTGCCGGCGCGAATCATACGCTGGCGTTGCGGGCAGACGGAGCGGTCCTTGCCTGGGGCCACAATAACTATGGGCAGATCGAGGTCCCCGCCGATCTGAGCAGCGCGGTTGGCCTGGGAGCGGGAGGAGACCGCAGTCTGGCGCTTAAGCGGAAGCGCCTTCAGATCAGCCTGCCCGCGCCGCAGGCGGATGGAACATTCCGCCTTTGGATCAGAAATGCCGACGGCAGCGCCATTGAAGCCAGCCGCATCGGCAAGATTCGCGTTTATGTTTCAGCAGACCCGACACACCCGTTTCCTCAATGGACCCTGCTCAACACTCCTTTGGTTTCGGACGGGGGCAGACTGCGCCTGGATGATCCGGCTGTGGGATTGAGCCAGCGCTTTTACCGGCTGGCGGAACAGCCGTGAGCAAGCCCTGTTTGCTGATTGCGGATTATTCGAAGCTCCGACTCCCGGCTACCCTTTGCCGCGCGCCAGCCCGGTTTTGCCATTCTCTGGACATCGGCTGCTACGAAATTGTTGACGGCGCGGCCTGGCTGAAGGACTAAATCTTCCATGAGCAGGCGTTCTCACGAAAGGCCCGGATCGGGAAACCCGTTTGCGCTCACTCGGCGCGATCTCCTCAAAGGATTTCTGGGCGCCGGTTTGGCCGCGGGCTTGCCAGGTTGCTCGACCACCCAATCCGCAAAGTCCGGGAATGCTTCCGCGCAACGCCCGGATGCGATTGCGCGCGAGAACAGCCAAAGAGGGACGCGCGAGTGGCTGCTCACAAATACTCGGATCGATCCCGCCACGAAATATCGTTGCCCATGGATCGAAGGTTATTGCTCGCGCACGAGCGTTCGGGCAGGTGAAGAAATCAGTTTCCACGTCAGCACCAATCCGCCGTCGCCGTTCCGGATCGATCTTTACCGGATGGGTTACTACGGCGGGTCCGGCGCGAGGAAGGTTGACGAGTTGGGCCCCTTTGCCGGCGTTACCCAGGCGGACCCGCCGGTTGAAAGACTTCGCTTGCGACGTTGCCGGTGGGAGGCATGCGCCACTCTTCGGATTCCTGCAGATTGGTTGAGCGGCGTTTATCTCGGCAAACTTACAGCCGAACGGGAAGGGCTGCAGAGCTATCTGATCTTCATCGTCCGCGACGATCGCAGGGCCGACTTGATTTTCCAATGTTCGGACACCACCTGGCAGTCCTACAACCGCTGGCCAAATCAGTTCTCGCTCTACGACGACGGCGAAGCGCAGTGGTATTGGGGGGCGAATGTGGGTGTGAGTTTTGACCGGCCTTACGGAAAATACTGCCAGATCTTCGATGCGCCGCTCTCGACCGGGTCGGGCGAATGGTTCTTGTGGGAGTTCCCGGTGGCTTACTGGCTTGAATCGCTCGGTTACGACGTCACCTACATCTCGAATCTCGACACGCATGCCGATCCGCGCGGGCTCTTGCGCGCGAAGGGCTTTTTGTCCGTGGGCCACGACGAGTATTACTCGATTGAGATGTTCGAGAATTTGAAAGAGGTCATCGTGTCGGGTTTGAACGTCGCTTTTCTTTCTGGGAACACCTGTTGCGGTCGAATTCAATTTCTTGAAGCACCAGCCTCCCATTCCGGGGCGCTTCGCAGTTTTGAACGGGTGGACGCATTCGCGCCGGCCGATCCCGAGGATTTGAAACGCCTTCCGGACATGGCCCGGCTGCCCCACACAAGCCCGAACTCGAACACGCTCGTCGGCGCGCGGAACATTGCGCCCTTTACTGGCGGAGCGGATTATATCTGCGCCGCGCCGGACCATTGGTTGTTTGAAGGGACGGGGATGAAAGGGGGCGACGCCATCCCCGGCCTGGTCGGTTGGGAGTGGCACGGCGATCCGGCTCCCATTCCGGGTCTGGTTGTGGTGGCCACGGGCAAAACCTCGAATCGGGGCAAACCGCCTGAAGGTGTTTACACGTCGACGATCTATCCCGGCCCGAAAGGAAACTTTGTCTTCAACGCCTCGACCTGCTGGTGGGGCGACGGCTTGTCTGAACCGCCGGGTTACGTGCGTCCCTCGGTCTATACCGATCCGCAAGGTCCGGACCCGCGCGTGCAGCAAATGACGCGGAACCTGATCGGGAGGATTCAGCAATCGGCGTTTGCTGGTCCGCGTTAAACTTACGGCAAGGCTTCAAATTGCCACGCGGCCTGTTGCCAGGCGGTTTCGTCCTGCGGCGTAAACGTCTCCAGGTTGCACGATTCACGCACGATCCGGCGGGCCGTTTCCAGCGACTCAATGTGACCCAGCGCCATGGCCTGGACCAGGACGTTCCCCAGCGCTGTTGCCTCCGCAGGACCCGCCAGGACAGCCTTGCCGGTGGCGTTGGCCGTAAACTGATTCAACAAGCGGTTTTTGCTGCCCCCACCCACAATGTGCAGTCGATTGATTTTTCGCCCCAGCAGCCGTTCGATCTGCCGCAATGTCCGGCCATAGATCAACGCCAGGCTTTCCAGGACACACCGAACTGCTTCC
>CAZCUL010000371.1:0-8491 GCA_964501475.1 uncultured Verrucomicrobiota bacterium
GTGCCGTTTGCCCTTTTGGTCTCGGGCGGCATCGGGCAACACCTCAAAGCCTATAATGCCCTGTTTCTCTGCCTGGAAGCGGGCCTTCTGGGCGCGTTCACCGCTTTGAACTTTTTTCATTGGTTCATCTTCTACGAACTCAGCCTGGTGCCGGCCTACTTCCTGATCAAATTCTGGGGCGGGGAGGAGCGCGTGAAGGCGGCAACCCAGTTCTTTGTTTACACCATGGCAGGCAGTGTGGCGTTGCTTCTTTCTTTTTTGGCCGTCTTCCTGGCAACCGGAACGTTTGACTTTGTTGCTTTGGGAAACCTCGCCTCCGATGGCGCCCCCGGCGGACTGGCGTCAAAGCTCGCAGTCAAACTCGGCTGGTATGAACTCTCGACCAAAGCGCTCGCGCTGGTCATTTTTGCGGGCGCCTTTCTCGGGTTCGCAGTCAAGGTGCCGTTGTTCCCTTTCCACACCTGGTTGCCCGCCACCTACGCGCAAGCGCCGACGCCTGTCGCGATGATCCTCACCGGGGCTATGTCCAAACTGGGTGTTTACGGCTTTTTGCGGATTGTGATGCCTCTTTTCGCCGATCAAATGCGCTGGGTGCTGCCGCTCCTGTTGGCCCTGGCGGCGGCCACCATCGTCCTGTCCGCTTTCGCCGCGCTCGCTCAACGCGATCTCAAGCGCATGATCGCTTACTCGTCCATCAATCATCTTGGCTATTGTTTGCTGGGTATCTTTGCGGCAGTCACGCTGACCGCAAATGAACCGCGCTGGAGTATGGAGCGCGCGGCGGCATTGAGTGGCGTGCTCCTCCAGATGTTCAATCATGGCATCACTGCCGCGGCCCTGTTTTGCTTCATCGGCTTCATCGAGTCCCGCAGCGGGGGTCGGCGCGGTCTCGACGATTTCGGCGGTCTCCGGAAGGTGGCGCCGGTTTTCTGCGGATTAATGGGCATTTCGGTTTTCGCCTCGCTCGGTCTGCCCGGCTTGAACGGTTTCGTGGGCGAGTTCCTGATTTTCAAAGGCGCCTTTCCGCTCTCCCAATGGGCCACTGCGATTTCTGTAATCGGGCTCCTCGTGACGGCGGTTTTTCTCCTGACCTTGTTGCAGCGCGTCTTCAACGGGCCGCTCAACTCGCACTGGGCGGGATTCCCCGATCTGACGGTGGGGGAAGCCATCATTATCTCCCCCGCAATCGTCCTCATGTTCTTAATTGGAGTCTGCCCGCAGATCATCCTGAACGTCGTCAATCCCACGGTGCTGCAGATGGTGGAAGCGCTGCGGTAACGCCCGTGGTCGATCCCGGCCCATTGTCAGGCATGCCAGACGGCCTCGGTGCGCCAAAGTAACTGTCAACCGGGATCGGGCGGCGGTTCCGTTTCGATTCCTCACTCTTCGCTTGATGTCCCGACATCCGCCCTATACAAACCACGCAAATTCGCGCGTGGACGGAACGATCTTAAACTGCCTTTGCTCTCTTCGGCCGCTTCCGGCCTTCTCTCCGCGTCTGCGCGCTCCAGAGGAGAGGCGCGCCTGAAGCACTGAAGCAATGCTGGCCTGGACCATTTACATTTCGTTTATCGGGGCCGGCCTCCTCATGTTCCTCAAGCCGGACGACGCGAAATCCGCGCGGACCCTTGCCCTGCTGACGTCCATTGCTGGATTCGCGGCCGGCTTGATCGCCACTTTCCAATACGACACCGCCTCCGGTATCGTCACCATCTGCAGAGTGCCGTGGATACCGCGATTGGGCATCGACTATTTTCTGGCCGCCGACGGCATCAGCCTCACGCTGGTTCTGCTGACGGGAATTGCGGCCATGGTGGGCATTCTCTTTTCCTGGAACGTCGAGTATCGCGTTAAGGAATTCTTCGTCTTTTACCTGCTGCTCATCGGCGGCGTCTATGGCGTTTTCATCAGCTTCGATCTGTTCCTGCTCTTTGTTTTTTACGAGCTGGCCATCATTCCGAAATACTTTCTCATCGCCATCTGGGGTTCAACCCGGCGCGAGTATGGGGCCATGAAGCTCGCCCTTTACTCGTTTGTTGGGAGCGCCATGGTGCTGATCGGCCTGATCGCGGCATACGTGCTGGCGGGCGGAAGCACGTTTAATCTTCTGGAGTTGGCCCAGTTCGAGTTTCCGGTCTCTTTCCAGCGTTGGGCCTTTCCGCTGGTCTTCGTCGGGTTCGCCATTCTGGCCGGTCTCTGGCCGTTCCATACCTGGGCGCCCACCGGACATGTGGCGGCGCCGACGGCTGCTTCCATGTTGTTGGCGGGGGTCGTCATGAAGCTTGGGGCTTATGGAGCATTGCGTGTCTCGATGACGTTGTTTCCGGAAGGGCTGGAAATCTGGCGGCTGCCGATCGCCGTGCTGGCGGTGGTGGGAATTATTTACGCCGGTTCAATTGCCTTGGTGCAAAAGGATTTCAAATTCGTCATCGGCTACTCGAGTGTCAGCCATATGGGGTTCGTGCTGCTCGGCCTGATGACGCTGACCAGCATTGGGCTGAGCGGGGCGGTGCTCCAGATGTTTTCGCACGGGATCATTGGCGGACTCCTCTTTGCCGTGGTCGGCCGAATGGTTTATGACCGCACGCACACCCGCGAACTGGCCGAACTCGAGAGCCTGCGGCTGAACAAGGCCATGCCTTTCGCGGCGGTGACGTTTGTCGTTGCCGGTCTGGCATCCATGGGCATGCCCGGCTTCAGCGGGTTTATTGCGGAACTACAGGTGGTGATCGGTGCCTGGCGGGCCTTTCCCACCTTGGCGGTGCTGACTGGAATCGGCATCCTCGTGGGGGTGGCCTACACTTTGCGCGCGATTCACAAGGCCTTTTATCCCGGAACAGATCCCGAGGTGTTCGAGCATGCTCCGCGGGCGCCCGCCAGCGGCCATAATCCCTCGGCGCCACCCGCCGAACCCTCGAATCACTTCGCGGACATTTCCGTTCCGGAGCGGGTGGGCGCCGTGATCCTGGTGGTCGCGACTGTCGTGATCGGTCTCTTTCCGCGACTCCTGCTGGAGTTGATCGTGCCCAGCTTCGGTTCTTCGCTGATGGCCCGTCTGCTGCAAGGAGGCGGGCCGTGAACTACGGGGACCTCCTCGGGCTGGTTGCTCCCGAGACCATCGTAGTCGTGACCGCTTTGGCGATTCTCCTCATCGACTTGACTCGCCTCCGAGCCCAACCCGCGGCGGCGCGGATGAAAGTTGCGGTGGGAATCACGACCGCGGGATGCCTGATCGCCATTCTTTGGCTTGGGCTCATGTACAAAATCACCCGGCTCGACGGGGGCATCCTCGTGATCGATCCCGTCACGCAGTTGCTCAAGCAGTTCCTGCTCGCGCTCACCGTATTCACAGCCTGGATTTCGCGCGAATCGAGCGTCGGCCAGCACGTCGGGGAGTTTTTCCTGCTGCTCTTGCTCGCCTCCGTCGGGATGATGTTCCTGGTCAGCTCCGAAAACCTGCTGATGATCTTCGTCTCGCTCGAATTACTGAGTCTGTCGCTTTACGTCATGGTTGCTTTTAACAAGCAGAGTATCCAATCGGCCGAAGCCGCCCTGAAATATTTTCTTTTCGGCGGCATGTCGGCGGCATTCATGTTATTCGGCTTGAGCCTGCTCTACGGTTTATCCGGGGAAATCGACCTCGCGAAAGTCGCTTCCAGCCTTTCCGGCGTGCCCCTGGATCCGCTGCTGCTGATCGCGCTGGTCATGGTGCTGGTCGGCTTCGGATTCAAGATTGCCGTGGTCCCGTTCCATCTTTGGGCGCCGGACGTGTATCAGGGCGCGCCGGCTCCGAGCGCGGCTTTTATTGCTTCCGGTTCGAAGGTCGCCAGTTTTTTTGTCCTGGGCAAAGTTCTCCTGATCGGTTTTCAGGGCGCGGAAGGAAGCGGCGCCTGGAGGGCGTTCTCGCCGGGCTGGATAGCCCTGATTGCAATTCTGGCGGCGCTCTCCATCGGCCTGGGAAATCTCGCGGCCATTGCTCAAACGAGCGTTCGGCGCCTGCTGGCCTACTCGGCTGTGGCACATGCGGGCTACGCGCTGATTGGTATTCTGGCCAACAACCGGGAAGGGATGCTTTCTCTGCTCTTTTACGTGACCACCTACGCGCTGGCGACGCTGGGCGCCTTCGGCGTGGTGGCGGTGGTTGAAAACAAAGCCGGAAACGAGCGTTTCGGCGCCTTCGCCGGTTTAAGCAAAAGGTCCCCGGTCATCTCTTTCTGCATGCTCATTTTTATCCTGTCGCTGGCCGGGATTCCGCCGCTGGCGGGGTTCTTCGGAAAATTTTACGTCTTTACCGCCGGGCTTCAGTTCGGCGCCGACCATCTCGGTCTCCTCTGGCTTGTCATCTTCGCCATCGCGATGAGCGCGGTATCACTCTACTACTACCTTCAAGTGCTGAAGGAGATTTATGTGGCAGCGCCCGGTTCCGACTCGAGTTCGATTCCGGTTGGCGCGGGTTTGAAAACGGTCCTGGTAATCCTGGCAGCCGCCGTTGTTGTCTTTGGCTGTCTGCCAAATCTGATTTTGGCAAAGCTCGATGCTGCCTTTACCGCCGCCGCAAGCTTTTGAAATCACGATCGGCTGGAGACGCCGCGGCCGGGAGTAAGGACACTCGGTAACCGCGGCAACGTCAGAACCGGCCGGGAATGAAAACAGGGAAAGTCACGAAGCCAGCGCGCCCGCAACGGGTTTGGCCCCGCTCAACTCCTTCTGAGCCCAGCGGAGGATGCGTTCGGTGGCTTCCCATCCCAAACACGAATCGGTGATGGAAACGCCGTAACGAAGTTCCGAGGGTTTATCCGGAAAAGGTTGGTTTCCTTCCTGAAGGTAGCTTTCGATCATGGCGCCAATCAGCGCGCGATTCCCGCGGTTCCGTTGTTCGATCACGCTGCGCCACACGTCTTCCTGCCGGGCGAATTGTTTGCCGGAATTGGCGTGACTGCAATCCACCATCAATACCGGCGGTAATCCAGCCTCGACCAAGCGCTGCTCCGCCGCGCGCAAGCTCTCCGCGTCGTAGTTGGTGCGCAGCCGCCCGCCCCGGAGAACAACGTGACCCACCGGGTTGCCCGTCGTGCGAATGATGCTGGTAAAGCCATCCTGGTCGATTCCCAAAAAACTGTGCGAGCTGCGGGCCGCATACATCGCGTCCAGCGCGATCTGCAATCCGCCGTCAGTGCCGTTCTTGTAACCGACCGGCATGGAAAGGCCGCTGGCCATTTCCCGGTGCGTCTGGGACTCGGTGGTGCGCGCCCCAATCGCCGCCCAACTCACCAGATCGGCGATGTACTGCGGCGCGATCGAATCGAGAAACTCGGTCGCCACCGGCAAACCCATGCCGGTGATCTCCAGCAAAAGCCTTCGGGCCTCTCTCAGGCCCTCCTCGATGTCGTAACTCCCATCCAAATGCGGATCATTGATCAGCCCTTTCCATCCGATCGTGGTTCGCGGCTTTTCGAAGTAAACGCGCATTACGATGTAAAACCGCTCGGACAATTCCCGGTGCACCGCGGCCAATCGGGCGGCGTATTCCAAAGCGCCTTTCGGATCATGGATGGAGCAAGGCCCCACCACCACGAGGAAGCGTTCCTCTTCTCTGGCAAGAATACGGCTGATTATCTCGCGGCTGGCGACGACCGTATCGTTGGCCGCCTCCGTCATGGGCAACGACGCTTTCAGGGCTCGCGGCGGCTGCAGACGAGCGCACTCTTTGACACGCAAATTCTGGGTCGGTAGCACGCCCGAATTATAGCGCACCTTGCCCGGACCGAAAGCGCAAAACAGGAAATCAGACCGCTGCGGGGGATGGTGCGGGGATCGGAGAAGCCTCCAGCCGGCTGGGGCCGGCTCCTGTTCGCGAGGAGCCCTATCGCATCACGGTTCCGTGCGCGGAGCCTGACTTGGAGAAGCGGGCACCGGCCTGAGCGGATCGCCTTTCTGGCCGGCCTCGATCTTTTCCTGATACTCCTGCATTGCGGCCGGGTTCGGGCTCTGAGAAAGCGTTTGCAGCTCTTGAGCGGCGGCACTCGTCATTCCCGTTTGCGGGGTCGCAGGTGTCAGGTCCCGATTGGCGCCCACCGGCATCAGGGCATCGTTGGTGGCGACCGACGGGAGGGAATTGACCGGCGGGTTGAAGAGAACCCAGCATAAGCCTGCCATGGCGAGAACGCCGAACGCGGCCAAAAGGAAAACATAAGAGCGATTCGACATACTTTAAGTGGCTGCGAGCAGTATGGGAAAATTCCGGCTGAACTCAACTCAAATCCGGATGCGATATGCCTGGCGGTCCTGCCGGCCTGGGCTAGAGCGACACTCCGACGAGCCCGCGAGTCATTTGAAAGTCAGTTTGCCCGCGGCGAAGCATTTTCGGGACATAAACACGACTGGCGGTCTCGCTTAAAAGAGCAAGCAACTTCCCCACGGCTTCATCCTCCGAATCGTTGGCCCCGACCGTGAGATCGAAATCCGCGTCATCATTATCCGAGTTGGTAAGTTGAAGCACCGGGACCATCGGGTGGGCTTGCAAGGCCGGCCCATCCACCCAGGCCAGGATGACTTCCACGCCCGTGGCGCCGAGCCCGGTCAAAGTTTCGATATCATGGCTGGTCGGCGTCTCCATGACATGGAACCCGGGTTTTCGCATCGGTTCGCCATATGGCAGGGTGGACTTCACCGGAGCTGCAAGAACCGCGTCAACGAAGCCGGACTGTTGCAGGAAGCCTGCAGTCGCGGGCACCACGGCCCTCCCGCCCGCCGATACGACCGCGCCTGCCACGAGCGCGAAAGCCCGCAAGACGGCGTGGGGCAGGGGACCGTTTCCCATCATGCCAAGACGCAGAAGAGACAACCCCGCATTCACCGGAGCTAACGGCTCGGCCCTTGGCCCCTGGGAGAACCACTGCATCACCTTTGCGGACACGGATTCAATCCCGCCATCGAGCTGGACGCTTGCCCAGCCAAAGCGATGCGGGTCCAGCCCAAGGTCCTCGAGGAAAGCGCGCATCTCATCGTTGTGAGTCTTTTCGCAGCCGTGTTCGAGCATCAGCCCCCGCCGGACAGAGGGATGGCAGAGATACCCAATCATCGTTCGCATGTAGAGTCGCTCAGATTCGCCGCGCGACACTCCGCAGCCTTCGGTGTGCGCCAGTGCCACGAAGCGGCTGACTCCGGCCTGCTCGACCCCGGTTTGGCAGCGCCGGTTCAAATCACGCGCAATCATCTGCGCCACCTGGCCGGAACAAAGACTGGTCGGCAAGATCAATCCAATCTGGTCCGCAGCCACTCCGGTTGGTGTCCGAAACGCGCGATAGGTCCAATCCCCTTTTGCCAGCGCCTCGAATCGCTCGTCCTGTCGAACCGGCAACGGCTCGCCGTCCGGCACGGGTTGCCCGCGAACTTCCTCGAGCCGCGAGCCATCCGCCTGGCTCCAGTCCCTCCAAATCTGCACTTGCGAATGTCCGGCTTTCTCCCCAACCGTCCGTTCGCCCGATGCCGCCCGCAGGGTCCGCTCGAGAGTTTCGGCGCCGAGAACCTCCATCGGCTTGCCGTCGAGGTACTCGCCGGCGTTCACATCCATTTCGCGCGAGAGAAGCTTGTAGCGCCCGGTGGTGGTTACGATCTTGATCGTGGGCACGAAGGGGAAGTTGGTGATCGACCCATTGCCGGTGATGAAGAGAATCATGTTGCAGCCGGCGGCCACCTGCCCGGCGATGCTTTCCAAATCGTTCCCCGGGCTGTCCATGAAATAAAAACCGGGCCGGGTCATCGGCTCGGCGTAGTCGATCACGTGATCGAGCCGCACTTCCGGGTCTTTCTTGCGCGCAGCCCCAATCGACTTGATGGCGATATTGTAAAGCCCGCGATAAAGGTTGCCTCCGCTCGGGTTGCCCTCGGCACTATGGCCGTGCCAGCCCGCCCATTCCTGGAACCGTTCAATCTGCCGTAGAAAAGCCGCCGCCGTATCGTAATCGCGGGTCTTCCGCAGAACGTACGATTCAGCTCCGATCAATTCCGAGGTCTCGGCCAGGTTGGCCGAACCGCCGTAGCGGATCGTTTCCCTGGCCACCCAGCCGGCCAGCGGGTTGCCGGAAACGCCCGAAAACGCATCCGAACCGCCGCATTGCAAAGCGATTTTCAAATGCTCGACCGACTGCCGCGTTCGTTGGAATGCGTTCACCGGCTCGATCCAGCCACGAACGATCTTTTCGGCCTGGGCCAGCGCCGCTTCGTAACCCGACTGCACGCTCAGAAAGGCGTGCAGCACGTGATCGACCGGGTACGAATGTCGGATCAGGAATTCCCGCAGAAGCGCGTTGGTGATCGGCTCGCCGCCCTGATCCACCGCCAGGACCGCCCCCACATTCGGATGCGCCATCATCCCGGCCAGAGTCCTCAACACCAGATCGAGATTGTTCGGAACCGATCTGCCGCCGCCTTCCGTGTGTGCGACGGCGACGATGCCATCGACGTTCGGCAGTTCGCGGGCGACGTCCCG
>CAZCUL010000372.1:0-3168 GCA_964501475.1 uncultured Verrucomicrobiota bacterium
GAAATGCGACTTCCACGGCGAACACAATGTAGACCAAGGCCACCGTGTAGTAGCGAATGTCGAAGCGGATCCACGCGTCGCCGATGGGCTCTTCGCCGCATTCGTAGACGGTGAGCTTCTCGTCGGTGGGCTTTTTGGGGCGGATCAGAGCGCCCAGGTACATATTGATAAAGACGAAGCCCATCCCGGCCAGGAAAAAGATGAGAACATTCGCGTAATCGAAATACATTGAACCCTTTAAGGCTGAAAACCTTGAACCGCTCGAACTCAGGGGAATTCTACGTGGATCGGGCCGGCCCAAGCAACATTTTTTACTGGAGGAAAAGGGGTTACGTCTTTGATCGGAAATTTTTGTTGCTTTCATGGTCCGGCTCCAGATACCCTAAAGTTCCCCTGACTCAGTCCCTGGCAAAATGCAGGTCGGGATAAAGGTGCATTTACAACCGTCACGTAGTTCCTTGTTGTCTGGGTTACTATTTTTTAATCCAGTTCTAGTTTCCACGTCCAAATCAGGAGTTCGTTAGCATGGCCACCCTACTTACTCTCCAGCGTTTTAATCCACTTGCCTCCCGATTCGGGAAATCTCTCTTGGTTGTCAGCCTTTGCGCTCTCGCCGCGCCTGCGGTGTGGGCCGGGCTGGTCAAGCCGAGAAAAAACACCGAAGAACTGCTCCAGCAGATGGGGCGGGACAGCGTGGCGGCGATGTTCCAGGTCCAAAAGGCGGAAACCTTCGTCCTCGAAGGGGAAAAAGAGTTCGCCCGCCTCAGCGTCCTCGTTGTCGAGGATCTCTACAACACGAAAAAGGGCCAAACCGTGGAGGTGGTTTTCCGTCTGGGAACCTCCGCTTCCCCCGCCGCCCCTCCTAAAGTCGGCGAGCGGGCGGTGATTTTCGGATTTAAGAATTCGGAGATCGGCGAGCGCTTTGGGAGCGGGGCCTACACCCTGAATTTCGCCAGTCTCTTCGACATGGTGGAAAACAAACAGAAAGAGTGGATTGTTTTGGGAAAAGGCGCAGGGCATGGAATTGCGACCAACGCAAAGATTGGGGACCTTCGGAACCGCCTCGCTGCGGATGTTGCGGCGCTGAATAAGACCGATTGGAAATAACGGTGGAAGAGGAAGGGAAAAATAAAATGAAAAATCAAAAAACTTTATGGATCGCCGCTTTGGGGGCGGGCCTTCTTTTTTCCGCGCCAAGCCTCTTGCTCAGCTTCTCGACCATCGGAGGAAGTTTGGGAATTATTACGACCATGAACCCCGGCATCAACGGATATCAGCGCGATTTTCACGTCTGGAACAACGCCATCGACGCCGCCGCAAACAACAATAACACCCCGAATGCTCTGTTCCCCGGCGCTTTGGGAGCCACGATGGCTGTTTGGAAAGCCGGAACGGCATGGAATTCCGACGTTGCTAGCACCGGCAGAAACTTCGACTTCGATTATCAAGGCGAATCGACAAGCTCCGGCGGAAGCAACGGCAATACCGTTTACTGGGGTAATACCGGCCCCTGCGGCGGTGGAGTGCTCGCTTGGACCGATACGGGCAACATCAACAACGGCTGGGAAATCGTGATGTGCGAAACGGGAGTAACCTGGGCGGACGGGCCCGGCAATCCCAGCGGCAGCCAAATCGATATCCAAGGGGTCGCGGTTCATGAACTAGGTCACGCTCTGGGCCTCGGCCACTCCGACGGGACGGGGCCTTCTTGCGCTTTTAACTGCAACAGCACTCGGCCCACGATGTGTTCGATCATCTGTAACAATGGTGTTTCG
Organism: uncultured Verrucomicrobiota bacterium; assembly: GCA_964501475.1. Lineage (GTDB taxonomy): Bacteria > Verrucomicrobiota > Verrucomicrobiia > Limisphaerales > CAZCUL01 > CAZCUL01. The sequence continues at coordinate 1,776 of CAZCUL010000372.1, forward strand.
GAGCGAACGATTGCCTCAGACGATGCCAGCGGACTTCAGGCCGTTTATGGAGCGATCCCCAGTGACAAGCCCGTAATCACCAGCCTTTCCGGCCAATTCTGGCATGGAGGAATCCTGACCATCAACGGAAGCAATTTCGGAGCGGGCAATATGCGAGTCAAATTCACCGCAGGAACCAACCAGCATTTTATGCCCATTCCTGGCGTTGTGACCGTGGTCCCGGTGAGCGACAGTCAAATCGATGTCGTCATTCCGGCCGAGGCGCTTGACGGAAACGTTTTGCTTTGGAGGGCCACTTCGCCCCAGAGGCTTTCGAACCCGTTACCCATCGATATTGAAGTTGCACCGCCGCCCACATCCACGATCACCGATATCATCCCATCGGACATCGATGCCTTTCCAAGCACCGGATTCACCATTGAGGGGAGTGGATTCACCGGAGCGACCGGTGTCAGCGTCAACGGCACGCTCTTGTCCCAATCCCTCAATCCCTGGAGCGTCATCAACGACAACACGATCGAAGTCACGCTCGCTCCCAAGGCAAGCGCTTTGGGTGCGGCAACCGTACAGGTGTCGGGACCTACGGGAAACAGCAATCTGGGAAATTTCAACTACGTCGAAACCGACCCGCCGAATCTTTCGGTGCCGCCCACCATCGCCAGCGATACCATGGTGACCTTCGTGGTTGGCGGAGGGCCGGTGGATTTCTACTGGATCGTTGTCGCATTTGATTCAGCGACGGTTTTCGTCGGTCCTTTGGAGCTTCTCGATAACTCCTTTATCGTTTTTAAGGGATTTTTGACCGTGGCAAACAACACGGGCGTGAGAACAATTAACGTCAACTCGGGCGATGTGTCCGATTTGGCCGGCTTAACCTTGTGGTGGCAGGCGATCACGCGGGACGTTTGCGCCAATCCCCCGGCTTGCACGGATCCACCCAGTATGGAAATCAAGGCAAGCCAAATCTTGACGGATACAGTCTTGTTTTAAATTATTCTTGAGCTTCGGGCCCGGATTGAGATACCCTAGAGGCCCCCTGACTCAGTCCCTGGCAAAATGCAGGTCGGGATAAAGGTGCATTTACAATCGTCACGTAGTTCCTTGTTGTCTGGGTTACTATTTTTTAATCCAGTTCTCACTTTCACTTTTGCGCAAGCCACGCACAGTAACAAAGAAAATGCCGGTTTGGTTATTGGCACTCAAAAATTAGGAGATACCTAAAATGTCTAAGTTACTAATTCTCCAGCGTTCCAATCCACTTTCCTCCCGATTCGGGAAATCTCTCTTGGTTGTCAGCCTTTGCGCTCTTGCCGCACCTGCAACATGGGCCGGGCTGGTCAAGCCGAGAAAAAACACCGAAGAACTGCTCCAGCAGATGGGGCGGGACAGCGTG
>CAZCUL010000373.1:0-4488 GCA_964501475.1 uncultured Verrucomicrobiota bacterium
TTCCTGCCGGCCGGTGTCCGAGTCCTGGAGGTAGTAGGTTGTGCCACGCTTAAAAAGCCAGTATCGCTGTTTCATTTCGCAGACCCGCAATCTTACGGGATGCGAAGCAACTGGCGTTAAGAGACAATGGAAACGCGGTGAAGACGCACAGAAAAAATCTAGCGGCGCAGTTCATGCGAGACCTGGTTCTCTTGCACATTCTCTGACAGTTGGGCCATTTCGGCCTCCTGCCGCGGGAGCTGTCGTTGTCCTCCAACGACTTGATCACTGGCTCCAGAGGTAGGACTCGAACCTACAACCCATCGGTTAACAGCCGATTGCTCTACCATTGAGCTACTCTGGATCCCAGAAAAAGGAGGCATAATCTACAAACCGATGTTTCAGGCGTCAAATAGTTTTCGACCTGCGTCACGCATCCGCACCCATCTCGAGGAACCACACGGTCAGCCTGCACATTTTCTTAGCAATGCGATGACTTCTTCATCAGAGGTTTGCGGGAAGTCTTCGTAATAGCGTCCGACGGCCTCGAATGCAGGATCTTCCAAGACAGCGATCACTTCATCGGCCACACCCCTCAAGCGTTCGGCGGCATTGGTGGAAGCGACCGGTACTGCGACAGTGACTCGACGAGCTTGCTTCTTTCGCGCCGACAAGACCGCTGCCTCCGTCGTCGCCCCCGTAGCCAACCCATCATCCACAATGGCCACGGTCTTTTCACTGAGATCGCGCAGAAGGTATTGGTTGAACTTGGCTTGATATGCTTCCAGCCTCTGACGTTCTTCTGCGATCACCTCGTCCAGATCTGAAGACGAGGCATTCGTGCGGTCAATGGCATAGCGATCGAGGAGGACGACGTTTTCCTCGGCGAGAGCGCCTACGGCGAATTCCCGGTATTGAGGGTGGCCAATCTTGCGAACGAGAATGACCCCGAGCGGCCGTTGTAATAGCCGAGCGACTTCTCCTGCTACAATTACTCCGCCTCGCGGCAGACCCACGATGACGTCGGGTCGCGCCTCTTTCCCGGCCAAGAGCCGCCCTAGTTCAATGCCTGCCTGTTCGCGCGATGAAAATGTCATATGGAAGGATACGTCCAGTTGTGGATTCAATCAAAACGGTGCGAAGCGGCGGTCGGCACAGGGGCGGGGTCGGATTTCGGCTGCCCCGTTATGAACCCGGACGGAGTATGGCGTCAGGCGGTGCTCACAAGTGTTCCCACCGGCTCGCCCTGCACTACTCGGAGCAAGTTATGCGGTTTGAACATGTCGAAAACGATGATCGGCATTCGGTTATCCATACAGAGAGAAAAGGCTGCGGCATCCATTACTTTGAGCTGTCTTTGCAAGGCCTCCAGATAAGTGATCTGCGAATAGCGGTTGGCGTTGGGATTCTTCTTGGGGTCGCTGTCGTAGATACCATCCACCTTGGTCGCCTTCAAAACAACCTCTGCGCCAATTTCGGTGGCGCGGAGGGCCGCCGCAGTGTCGGTGGAAAAATAGGGGTTGCCGGTGCCGCCTCCAAAAATCACGACTCGTTGCTTCTCGAGATGCCGGACCGCACGCCTGCGGATGAAGTTTTCCGCGATCTGTGTCATGGAAATGGCACTTTGGACACGGGTGGCAATTCCGAGCTTTTCGAGGGCGTCCTGGAGGGCAAGGGAATTGATGACTGTAGCCAACATCCCCATGTAGTCACCGGTCGCGCGCTCGATCCCACGTTCGCTTCCCGTGACGCCGCGAAAGATGTTTCCCCCGCCTATCACTACTACAATCTGCACGCCCTTCTCTTTAACCTCCTGAATTTGCTGTGCGACGCCGTGGATCGCCTCCGGGGAAATCCCGACGCCATTGTCGTCGCCCAAAGCTTCACCGCTTAATTTGAGCAGGATACGTCGATACTTCGGCGAGGCGTCAGTGTTCATGAGCGCGGCAGTTTTAACAACCGCCCCCCTGGGACGTCAAACCAAAGCCCTTTGGCCGGAACCGCGGCTGTCCAATGAAAGTGGTTCGGAAATGAATTCAGCAACCCGGCCGTTGGAGGCTTCAAATCGATTCTGTTCGTTCAGGTTTGGGCTTCGCCGATTTGAAAGCGCACAAAGCGGCGGATCTCAATTTCATCACCGAGTTGTTTGGCAACGGAGCCCACATGCTCCTTGACGGTGATTTCCGAATTCCGTTTGACAAAGCCCTGGTCCAAAAGGCAATAGCCCTGATAAAACTTTTCCAACTTGCCTTCCACGATCTTCGCCAAGGCTTGAGGCGGCTTGTTCCTGGATTGCTCGGCGGCAATTTCCCTTTCCTTTTCGATCATACCAGGTTCAACCTGGTGACGTGAGACCACGTAGGGATGGCCAGCCGCGATTTGGAGAGTGATGTCACGAACCAATTGCCGGAATTCCTCATTTGCGACCGTGGTTTCCTTCCCGGCACCAACTTCGACGAGCACGCCCACCTTCGCGCCCGTGTGAATGTAGGCAGCAATCATTCCATTGCCAGTCACCTCCATGCGGTGGAAACGGGATATTCTGATGTTTTCGCCAAGCTTGGAAACAGCAGCTACGCGACCCGCTTCCACATCGGCATTGGGATCGGTGGCAAGCTTCCTCGCAATCTCCTCGCAAAAGGCGCGAAAGTTTTCGTTGCGCGCAACGAAATCGGTCTCGCAATTGATCTCGACCAGAATTCCAATGCGAGCGCCTGTCTGGATGTGCTGGGTGATGAGTCCTTCCTTTGCTTCCCGGGAAGACTTCTTTTCGGCAGAGGCGATACCTTTCTTTCTTAGAATCTCGACGGCACGGTTCAAGTCGCCAGATGCTTCTTGCAAAGCCTTCTTGCAATCCATCAGGCCTGCATTAGTCATTTCGCGAAGCTTGCCGACAGCCGCTGCAGTGATTTCAGCCATAAACGGAGAATGAAGAATCAAATCGTTAACTGTTAGGCCGGGATATTGTGTTCCGGCTGACTCGAAGGCTCTTGAGTTCCAGCCGCTGAAGGCTCTGGTCGAGATTCGGCTGGAGCAGGCTGGGAAGGCGCATCCGGAGCGGCGGTTTCGGGCGGCATTGCTTCGGGTTGAGGTTCGGTCTCTTTCTTACGGCCGTACTTGCTCTCGTATTCGCTGCGCCCCTGAGTGATAGCCTGGACCACCGCTGTGAGAATGACTCGGACGGAGCGAATGGCATCGTCGTTAGCGGCAATGGGATAATCCACCTGTTCAGGATCGCAGTTGGTATCGACAATCGCGACAAGCGGGATCTTCAAACGCCGGCCTTCGGCCACTGCATTATGTTCGCGTTTGATGTCCACCACGAAAAGAGCGTCCGGGTATTTGCCCATGCTCCGAATGCCATCGAGATTCTTGAAAAGGCGGGCTGCTTCTCGCCGGAGCGCGGACTGTTCCTGCTTGACGAAGTTGTTGATCGAGCCATCGGTCTCCATTTTCTCGATTTCTTTCAGGCGGCCGATGGAACGCTTAATTGTATTGAAATTGGTCAAGGTTCCGCCAAGCCAACGCTCCGTCACGTAGTGCTGGCCACAAACTTTTGCCGCCTCGCGCACGGCTTCCTGGGCCTGCTTTTTGGTGCCCACAAAAAGGACTTCCCCTCCCTTGCGGCAGACCTGGGTCAGAAAATCACATGCGGCATCGAGTTGGGAAACCGTTTTGCTCAAGTCGATGATGTGAATTCCGTTGCGGGCGTCGAAGATGAATTCCTTCATCTTCGGATTCCAACGTTTCGTTTGGTGCCCGAAATGGACACCTGCGTCCAATAATTCCTTTACGCCAATAGCGCTCACATTTCCTTTGGTTATAAGCCCGCCCCCTGTGGGAAACCGGACCATCCCGCGGAACACGGGATTGTTTTAGGTGTTATTGTGGCCGGGCGCATTCACTCGAATGCGGCATTTCAGGCCGTTCCCGTTGGGCTGACTCCCCCCTTACGTCGAGGTACGGCCAGTCCAAAAGATAAGCAAGCTAGCAAAGCGTCTGCTGGTCGCAACCTTTTATTTACAAGCTTTTCAAGCGGTCACAGAGTTTCCTTAAATAGCATTGATGGCTCGGCGGTTATGACAGAGAAACGTCCGTCCCTTACTCAAGCGCAAGCTCAGTGCGGAATCTGCATTCTGGCCGGAGGGGAAAGCTCGCGGATGGGAACGGATAAAGCTCAACTGCGGCTGGAAGGACGGACACTCTTAGGCTGGGTACGAGACCTCGCGGGGGGCCTTGGAGCGCGGGTTAGAGTGATTCGACAGGACTTGAACGGAGGTTTGGGGCCATTGGGAGGAATCGTGACCGCACTGACAACCAGTTCGGCGTCTGCGGAACTTTTCCTGGCCTGCGACATGCCGTTTGTGAAGCCCGCGTTACTGCGAGATATGATGCGACAATTCAGCCGTTATCACAGAACCGTGGTGGTTCAAGTCAATGACCGTGCGAGCTTTCCATTTCTGATCCCACGATCGGAACAGTCCGTCATAGAACGCCAAATTGCCCGAA
>CAZCUL010000374.1:0-5672 GCA_964501475.1 uncultured Verrucomicrobiota bacterium
CACGATTAACGCGCCGTGGAACCACCCTGGCCCGGTTAGCTCCGGTGTCAGGAGGACAAATTGCTGACGCCAGGCAAACGATTACAATAAATTTTGAGCCAGGTTCCTTTCAGCAAGATGTCACTGCCGTTCTTACGCCGCTGACGAGTCAGTCACTTCCCGCATTGTTACCGACCGGCTGGAGTCCCGTGCAGGCGTTTTGGCTCGAGCTAAGTTCAACCCCGGCCACCGCGGCAAGGGCGAATGTGATCCCTTGGGGATCGATTGGGAACACTGAAACCGCGCTCGCTCGTTGGGACGAGAATACGCTGCGATGGGAAACGCTCGAAGTAATCCCCGGTAACGGCACGAATTCATTAACCCTAAGAATTCCGGCAGGTGGCGCGTTCGTCCTGGCGGTAGGAGATGCGGGAGCAGCGCGGCCAATCGTGGGAAGTGGTCTGCAAACGACTGCCGTGAGTTTCGTTGATGTTGCGGCCTTACATGCAAGCGGGACTGTGCAACCGCCGATGAGCGCCGCCAGTCGAGTGGCAGAGGCAGTGACCGCCAGCGGTAACGTAGTTTTCACCGATGCCAGCGGTCCGCTCCCGAGTGGTTTGATTCTGCGATGTGAAGTTAAGGAGGAGTATCACTTGAGAGACGGAAGCAGGCGATTTCCACCCGAATATGAGAGTTTTGTGGTCGGCTACCAGGCTCCTGGAGATAACAATCCCGCAACCCTGACCTCAACGTTTCCTCTGAGGCCCCTTCTATTGCTCGGGCCCGAGGAGCTCGATAGAGCGACGATTACCGTCGATGTCGTGCCGCCCACCCCATTTTCCGGCGGCATTCTCGACGTTACCGGAGGACAGGTGGTCAGCGGCAGCATTCGAATCCTTGCCGGCACCGGTGACATCGAGGGCCGCCAGGCGGTCCGCCTTCAATCGCTCAACGCGGAGAATTTTACCGAACTGGCGGTAGGCGGAACAAGCATCCTTTACGCCTTCGACCTGACAGCGTCTGGAATTTCCCCGGGCCGACAGTTGACCGCACAATTTGATTCCTTACCCGCCAACAGTCTGTTTGTTCTTGCCAAGGTTGTTTATGAAAGCGGGCTTTACGGTCTCGAACCGGCAGAGCGATTGAGAAGTGATTCGCGCGGGAACCTCAACAGCCTCGAACCCACTACCGGTGACAAATTGGCCGGTATTATCGGATCCGGCCAATACGTGTTATGCAAGGTTGCGGCGCCTCAGGGATTGGTTACAGGTCTGGCGCGCGATTCCTCCGGCCAGGCCCGGGGAGGATTACCCGTGCGAATTAGCGGTCAGCCCTGGCTCACGTTTTCGCAGAGCAACGGTCTGTATCGTCTGTTGTCGCCAACAGGGAACGTGGAAATCGCCGCCATAGACTTGGTATCAGGGGACACCGGGCAAACGATCGTTACCGTGAACGACCCTCAAATCACGACGGATTCCGAGGTATCGACTGTTCCGGCGGGCCCACGCGTGTTTTCCGTTTCACCAGCAGCGGGCGCAATGGACGTGTCACGAGTCACACCGATTACAGTGACTTTTAGTGAAGCAATCAACCCGGGCAGCCTCGGTGCGACGGGAATTCAGCTTTTCGGCACGAATGGCCAGCCGGTCGCGGCGAGCCTGACTCTGAACTTGAAGAACACCGTTGCCGCTTTGCTACCCACGGCTCAACTGTCTCCCAGCAGCCTTCACACGATCAGCGTCTCGAGGAACGTTACAGACCTGACCGGTTTAAATCTGGAGGGGACCAACGATTTCACCTTCACGACTGCCAGCGACAACCTGAACCGCGGCTTGGGCGCCCAGGTCATCAGCTATGAGCCCACTAACGGCACAGCGCGGGTGGAAGGCACGCAGGGAATTGCTGATCCTGAATCCCCAGTGATTCTTGTGAACGAAACCACCGGAAGGACGACTACCATTTTATCTACCTCTGACGGAAGTTTTTCGGGTTCCATCGGAGCAGCGGTGGACGATTTTCTAAGTGCCGTCTTCGTCAACCGGAACGGCACACGCAACACAGTTTCAGTCAGTCGCCAACTCTTCCGTGATGGCAGCGTGGGGCTCTTTAATGGGGGTGGGATTCTCGATGCACAGGGCGAAAACGGTCTCGTGCAGGTTTTGATCGAACCCGGATCTGTTCCCAATAAGACTGTTTTTAAGTTGGAAACTCTTTCGTTCACGAACGTGCTGGCTGCAGTGAGCAACACTCCTCCTGAAGGCGGGAGATTGCTGGGTGGATTTAACTTTTCGGTCAAAGGCGATCGTCTGAAACAGTCGGCAGACGTTGTATTTCCGGTAAATACTGCCGATTTGGACATCCCGCCTGGTGGACGTCCTGAGGACGCGACTTTTGCCCTGGCTATCCCGCGGCAAGTGGATGGCGTGACGATTTACGAGGTCATCGATCGAATGGTGTACCAGGATGGCAAACTGACAACCCACTCCCCTCCCTTCGTCGGGCTGGGGATCGCGGGTCTTTTTTTGCCTGGGTTTGATGATGCCCTCTTTGCTCTGTTGCTCACACCGATCCAACTCTATGTCGGCAGCAGCGCGGTTGTTTCCGGCAAAGTCCTTTCTGCGTTCGTCAACACCAACGGCGCCACTCCTCCATGGATCGAGGGTACCGAGCGTTTTTTGCCGGGCGCAAGAGTGACGGTATCGCCGATCGGAGAGGCGGCGCGCCCCGGCCGCTTGCGCCCGGGTACCGTGGTTGCCACCAGCGGTGCGGACGGGTCATTCGTGATGATGCTGCCTGCGGGGGCAGAGGTGGCACTTCGAGCAACACATCCGCGCTACCCGGGATTGGCGGCTTATAAACAATCGACCTTGCCTGGCTACGAATTCAACTTCGTATTGGCGCTTTTGGGACGCGTCCTGTCGGCTTACGACCTGGTTTTTCTCTTTGAGAATCCTTCTTCAGGTCCCGACACCAATACCCCTCCGGAACTTTTCTACAGTCATTCGCCCCTGTTTCCGCTGCCGGGAACGAATGCGACAATCCGAGTGCTGGCTACGGACAATGCGTCTCTGCCCACCATCAGTGTCACCGTTGATTCTGTGCAGTCGTCGGAAACCAATGTGAATCTGACGCCCGCCGATGTTACTATTCAACTTTCGAGCGAGGAAACTGTGGGCGCTTTCGGCAAACGAAACATTTACTCGCTACTGTCAACCAATGCCGCGCGGGTGGTATTGCGGATTACCGCGGTCGATGCGTCGGACAACGAGCGGTTGCCGGAATTCCACACCATTGAATTTGGCGGAATAGCCCAGTCGGGAGACAACGCTTTTCAACCGTCAGATGCCAACGATCAGGTTGGTCCTCACGTCGTCGCCTCTTTCCCGACCGAAGGCGAAAAGAATTTGGACCCTGGAAAGCCGATCGTAATCAGGTTTGATGAACCAATAAATCAGGCAGTGTTACGAAATCTATCAACAATCCAAATTTCCCCTTCCTCAGCCCGGCCTTCAGTTCAACTCAGTGCTGACCAACAGGAGCTAAAACTTTTCTTTTTCGATCTCCACCCGGAAACCGATTACACTCTGACCTTGACGCCGGAAGTATCGGATCTTTCGGGGAATCCGCTCGACCAGTTCCCCCGCGTGGAGGGTAACAATAACTTCGTTCTGCATTTTAAAACTGCTGCGGTACCCACGGGAGCATTTACGGAAATTCAATCCGGGGGAGGGGCCGTAATCAAAGGCACATTTGCCTATGTCTTGGAGAGAACCGGGACGCTGGATGGGGGAGTCCTGGTCTATGATGTGTCGAACCCGACAGCGCCGCAAAAGGTCGCAGAGTTTTCAGTACCGGGCTATCCACGAGATCTCGCATTAATTCCAAATTATTCTTTCAAAAGGCGTCCTGAGGCCGCCGCGGAGACGAAGGACCTGCTTGCGGTCGTGGGTGGCAAACTTGGCCCGTTACAGGTCGGACAATATCTATGGATTATTGACATCACGACTCCCCAGGCTCCCCAGCGCGTAGCGGCTGCGGCGATCAACCTTTCTCCTTCGACCGCCGTAACAAAGGTGGTGTGGTCGCCGCCGTTCCTCGGTTATTCGGAGATTGGGGATTTTCCCGCTATCGGACTGATCAATTTGCAGACTTTCATCCTGGGTTTGCATCTGACTCCAACAGAATTCCTGCAACTGCCCGCCGACGGAACCTCCGGAACGGACCTCAATGACGACGGAGATTTCGTGGATTCCGGCGAAGCGCTGCCTTTACCGGCGTCGCGATCAAGAGACGTGGCCGGGAAGGTCGGTTCTCTCATTCTCGGAGATACCGACCAGTTTATCACCGACTTCGACTTAAAGGCTGGCGGAGGATTTGTTGGAGTAGTGGTTGAACAAGGTCGTTTGCTGGGCGCCAATGGGTTGCCGACCGAGACCCCCGTCCCTGCAGGATATCGCACTTTGGTTTTCGGAGGATTGGATCTGCCACGCCCGAATTCATTTTACGCGATTACCAACGGGCGGCCTTCGCGCGTCACCACGCTGTTTCAATATCCCGTGGCAATCAGCAATCAACTGTCGATTGTCAATCTGGCCCTTATTTCGGTGAACGGGGAGGATGGCGGGACAAATCGTTTGGTCGTCCTGGATGTTACCGATCCCACGGCTCCACATTTATTAACTGAGATTCCAATTCCGACGGCGGAGGGCGAGTCGCTCTATTCGGTTATCGAACCGGATGATCCTTTGAGAGACCTCATTCCTCGACTGGACAGAAATTTCCTTCTGTTAGCGACCAGTCGGAACATTTTGATCCTGGACCCGGCAAAATTTGCGATTGGCGAATACACGAACACGGTCGTGCCGCATCCAGCGCTCATCGGCTTTGTTCCAAGTGCGGGGAAAGGCTCTCAAACCAGCTCGGCCATCATGGGGGGAATGCTGGCAACGAGCCTGGGTGGTCGGAACAGCGTTTTCCTCTTCCCACCGGTCCTGGAATTCATTTCCTTCGAGGGCTTAACTGATGTCGTCCGACCCGAAACTTTGGTGAATCAAACTGAGACTCTCAACGAGGTCTTTGGAAAGGCGGCTTTTGCTCGCAGTTTATATCCCGCGCGATTCCGGAATGAGGGAGGCGCGGTTTCGACTCTTTCTCCTCCAAACCCCACCAACCATTATTACGTCCTTCTGCATGCCCCGGGAAGCAGTGGGGAAACAATTGAGCTCGGAGTGGAGGCGCTCAATCGCTCCGGTCACCCGCTAAAAAATAAGGGCCGCAGCTTTCCGCCAGTGCGCGCGCTCAGCGCACAGGCGCTCGCCGCGATTGACCAAATTCCAAAAGAGGGATGTGACGCCCCGATTCGACCGCTAACCGCTTACCGGCTCTCCTCAGACAAAAACAACCCGAACTACAACCTCTATCTGTCCAAGCCTTTCGCGATGACTTACGAGAGAATGAGCATCGAGGAGTTAAACCAACTGAAACAGGAACTCGATCGGGAAATCCTTTGGAGCGGCTTCTATGTCCGCGCCTCGCTGGATCTGTCGATGCAGCCAAATCCAGTCCTGGGAAAGTTTGCCACCGACGCAGACTACGGCAACAAGGTTCTGTTTCCGGGAGTGTCCGCTGTCGTCGAAACCTTCCCGGCTGCGTATATTATGGGTCCCAACCCCCCAGCTCCCGTCGGCCACGTC
>CAZCUL010000375.1:0-16310 GCA_964501475.1 uncultured Verrucomicrobiota bacterium
ATCTTCACGAATTCAATTGGGCTTCTCTCAAAGACCAACGCCATGTTCGCAATCGTGTTTAGGATGTGGTCATACTGAGCCAGTTCGAGCACAGGCTCCGGCTTGAAGGGTTCCGCTGAAACCTTGGGTTGCTGAAAGATCAATTCCTTCCGATGAATCGGGGCGGCGTACGTTGCCTGTGCTCCAGCCTTGGGGCGGATCGGGAATCCAAGGGATTCCACCATCCCATTATCCTTCAAGAATTTCTCCCTTCGGGCTTCGATTTGGGGACGAATTGCGTTCGGCAACTGGCGATTGTGATCCTCAACCTCTGCCTTAATGTTCTGAACGTTCTTCTGGATGGACTCCAAGGCGGACTGGAAACGCCGCCCCATATCCGAATCATCGTGTCCCACTTGTTCGTACCGAATGCGAAGTTCGGTAGCGTGAATCAAAGCATATGGCGCATTGAGAGTGCGTGTTGAGGGCTGACACACGAACAAATCGGGATTACCGCTGAAGGGGATTACAAACTCAACGAAGATTCCCGGAATCAAAACTTTTTTTTCAAAGCGACTGCCACCGTATCTCGGATCGTGGCTTTTATCAATCCTCGTTTCCCCGTGGTTTGCGATTTCGACGTTGTCTGTATGCAAAACCACAGGCTCAATTCGGTGTTTCTCGACGAGATGCTTTGTCAGGTCGTCAACGTTGACCTTCAGAATGTAATCGCTCCCAAAAGCCTCAATCTCGGTTGCAATTGATGTGAGCGCTCTCCGAAAAACGCCACTCAACTCCCTGCTGCTGAAGAGTTGTAAGGAATCCGCTTGCATAACAATTTCGAACGCTAAACAAAACCGAATCAGAATGAAAGAGCACCGACGCTTGGGGAGTATTGCTGAATTCATCCGATTTCGATCTTGACCATGCAAAGCCATACCTCGTGACCGAATATTGTGCTAGTGCGACCTAGAGCCTGAGATTTCCATCTCGCGGAAGGTTTCAGGAACTTGCTTACCTGCGCCGTTTCTGTGTGTTCGACGCAGGCGCTCTGATTATGCCGACTTGAAAACGAAAAAATGTGCGATTCCTGAATGATTTTGAGGAACCGCCCCAGCTACTCGGCATAATCCGGCACTGAACGCGCAGTGAACGGAACCGCTTCAGCCAAGTTTCAGCAAAGGCTTGATGGATTTATATCCGCCCTCAGGCAGGAGGGAATCGACCGAAACGTTCAGCGCCTTCGCCAAGCAGACAAGCTCGAAGTCTGAAACCCACCGGATTTGGGTTTCAATTTTGGCGAGGCTTTCGCGGCTAAGGTCCCAGCCGAGCACCTGGCAGCGGGCAGCAAGGGCAGGCTGTGTCAAGCCCTGCTTTTCCCGCAGGAGCTTGATTTGGGGGCCAGCAATGTTCCGAGGCCGCTTCATTTAGTGCCACGTCGGAACTTGACCCTACAGACGAACGGTGATCGAATGGTTCGGAATTCGGAACGAAGGTGGATTGCGCGAAAACCTAGGCAAAACTCGCTTGGCAAATGTCGGACCTTGTAACAGCCCTGGGGTGGTTAGCCCTTCTGGCAATTGGAGCGGTAGCTCTGCTGATTCTGGGCGTGGTGATAATCTATGCCCAACGCTTGTCACATAATCGCCGGACCATTGACTCGGCTGTGGCAGAGATTGTCCGAGCGTATCTCGATTCGAAAACCAAGAGATTGAGTTGGCAGGACTTCGAGATAGCGATTCGATTCAGATTCGGATTAGGAGCGAGTTATGGCGGAGAGGTTTGCTTTACGCCATTCTGGTTGGCAATGTCCCAGGCATACAAGGACGGGCAGCGCGATGTCTTTTTGCGACCGCTGGTCCAACAAGGTCTGCTAAAAGTTCCGGTCAACCATAATATAGACGAAGTTGAATTCCCAATGCTGTTCGTGCTCGTCCTCGCTGTTCTTAGAGCTCTTCATGTATTTCCTCAGGAGCCGCAGAGGGGCTCTTTGTGCCTCGACTTCGAGATGTTCTGGGAACATCCAGCAAGGAATGAGGAGCTATTGATCGCCATCGCCAAGACCGAACATTTTCTTACCGTTCTAGGTTTGAGCGTTAGGCGGGCTCCAACTCCGTCCCAGATTCAGTCGAGTCCCCCGGCACCCGAAGTCGGGGTTATTGCTAAGCATCAAGCAACGCAAATACTCGTCAACCCACCTCCTGTCCCTGAACCCGAGCCTATCACTGAATATACGACCACGTGCCCGCTGTGCCGCAGAGACATCCTTTTTGAACGGCAGTGGCTCAATCGTGAAATGAATTGTCCGAAGTGCTGGGGTCGGATTTTTATGACGGGTCCGGCAAATGTCTGATCGCAGGAATAACGAGATTCTTATCGAAACTGCTTGTAAATGTAACCAAGGCAAAAATGAACACCTACGTTGCCATTCACGAAGACGGTGCCATCAGAAGTTGCACTTCTGACCTGGACAAAGAGAAGGCGCTTGCTGCTATGCCTTCGAATCCGTGGCATGGGCGGATAGTAAAATTAGTGGATATTGGTGAAGTGATGAGTTTTTGGACAGCGCTGCGCTGTCCCCCAGCGGTCCTGTCCACTGAGCTTAGCTGGACGAACGAATTGCCGAAAGCCCCAGGCTATTATTGGATGATGGCCGGACCACATCCGTTCATCGTCTCAGTGACCAGTAAACGCAAAGTATTTTTGTTTGGGGCCAATGAACCACTTCCATTGGACTCGACTGACACGCTTTGGTGCGGCCCCCTGCAACCCCCCACTGTAAAGCCTGATTGTTAGACTGACGTGCCCCTATTTTCCCTCCGGATTTTCTGCTGCACTTTACGTTTTACAGGGTGTTCGGACCTCATCTTGGCTATCGAGCAGGCGGGAAGTGAAGGCCGACTTACTTCTTATGTTTGGCGCTGTTCCGTTCCGGGCGACTAGTCAAGACTTCCAAGCTGCGGAGTAGTTGTGTCGCAGCGCGAAGTCTCTTCGGTTCCTGCCCGACGATACGGCCCAGAGAAGTGACCAGTTCGGCTGACAGTTGTGCGGGGGGCGGGTCGAGCAGGTCTTTCCAGGAAACGCGGAGGCTCTTGCAGAATTGGGCCACTCGGGGCGCCGGTCCCATGTTGGAGGCGAGTAATGCGATGAATGAGTTGTATCCCATTGTGCGGCGGGTGAGGCGGCCTTGGATTGATCCGGATTATCGGGCGGAACCGAAGGCGCAGCCCGCGTTCGAGGCCAACGGTCCGGAGGCGGCTGCAGAAGCGCGGCAAACGGGACATAAGCCCGAACAGCCGACGAACATCGTATCGCCGAATGCGCGGTGGCGTAAGCAGTCTTCTTGTGAGGGTCCTCTCGCCGAAAAACGGGTTTTACAGGTAGCCCGAGACCTGCGAGAATAGCTTGGCATGGTGCAATGGTCAACTGCAAACTGCCTCAAGCCATGACCACATTCGTTTTTGACATAGACAAGGCCGTGGCGGCAGCGGCTTACCTCATCCAAAAGAAGGGTGGGCAGATTTCCATCTTTGAGCTTTTGAAGATGATGTACGCGGCTGAACGCGAGGCGTTGACGGGTTGGCATCGCCCAATTACTGGGGACAACTTCTGTTCGATGCGAAAGGGCATCGTGCTGCGCCGCACCTATAACCTCATCAAGGACGAGGTGATGGCGACGAACTCGGACATGGTCAAATGGTCTCGGCACTTTTCGCCGCGTGACGGAAATGCCATCCGGCTGCTTTCGGAGCCGGACTATGATTTTTTGTCTCAGCGGGAGCGCGAGGCCCTCGACAAGGGATTCGAGCAAATTTCAGAGCTCATCGAAAAGCATGGAGTGATTGCCGACGTTTTGCACAAGCAATGGCCGGAGTGGAGAAATCCCGAAGGGACTGGCAAAGGGTCACTCCCACTTGAGCCCGAAGATGTGCTTGGCCAGGTGATTGAGGACGAGGATGAAATCGAACGGATTTCGCTGGAAATTCAATCTGTTCAAAGCGCGAAAGCATCCCTCCAAACAAGCTAACCCGACGTGAACATAGGGGTCACGTTTGTTTGGTGCCCAACGGTTGGCGGCGATCATTTGTGGATTATCATCTCGAACCCTGCGCAGCATAAGGGCGACTGTGTCTTGGTGAATCTCACCGAATCCGCTCACGGCGCCCATTCGTTCATTCTTCGTCCTGGGCAGCATCGGTACATCTATAAGGATAGCGATGTGAATTTCGGGGATGCTTTTCGCAGCAATGTCGAGGAGCTACAGCGGCATGTGGAGTCGGGTCGGGCGCGGCCCCATGACCCGATGGAGATGGCAATTGTCAGGGAGATAATCAAAAGAGCACATACCCATCCCGCTTTTCAGCCGGTGTTACGGAGATTGCTGCCTCCACCGTAGCGACAGCGGCCAGCGTTCGGGCAGACATCACACGTGATTTAAGTTGCTGCAAAAACCGATGTTCCCGGGGTAAGCTGGCAGGCAAGCATGGCAAAGGTTCTTCCAGACAGAGAAATCAAGAAGCTGATCGGCTCGGTGATCGTCGACGGCGATCCGGGCCTACTCAATCCGAACGGAATTGAATTGCGGCTGGGGGACGAGATTCGGTTTATCTCGACCGGAGAAATAAAGGAAATTCCAGGAGGATGTTGCGCCAAGTTGGCGCCGGGCGAGTCTGCCGTCATCGTTAGCCTGGAGAAGCTCGACTTCTCAAAGAAAGCGGTACAAGCACATTATCCGAATCGAATGTTGATGGCCTTGATCACGCCTACAACCACAATGATGCGGGAAGGGATCACCCACGCTGCGACGAAAGTGGATGCCGGATTCGTAGGGCAACTGAATTGGGGATTGCGGAATAGTTCGCATAAGGACGTCATCATACAGCGCGGGGAGCCGATATTTAAACTGACTTTCATGTTGCTGGAGCCGGACGAAGTTCCAGAGAATCCATACGGAAGCAAAGCCGGAGACAAATACCAGAACACTGACGGGATTTTGGTATCCGCCCGAAAGGTCCCTGCGGATATTCCTCAGTCGAAACTGATTGGGTCGTCGCTTGAGAAAATCGATCCTAAGACATCTCTGCGTGAGGCAGGTTTCCCGTTTACGCATATCGGGTCAGAATTAATCCGGTTGGATGGCAAATTTGAGATCGTTTCAAATGACATGTTGGTACTGAAGGAGCAGTTGGGCCAGCTAACCACGAAGATCGAGAGAGAAACGGCTGCCGTGGTGTCGAAGGTCGACGAAAGCACAAAGGCAATGAAGGAGCACACGGAACATCTTTTCTCGAGGAAGATTCTAGGGATAGGTGGCTTCCTTTTGGGCGCAGCAGTAACCATTTGGGGTGCCCTGACGGGACTACAGGCAAGGCTTACCAATTGGGGCTTGATTGGGATAACGGCTGGGCTCGGAATCGTGATCTTGGTGCTGACTTGGTTTCTTTGTCGGCGAATAAAATAATCGGACGCAAGAGCGCTTTGCTTGGTATCTGGTTATTTGGGCAGTAATCATCCGCGACGCCGGTCGCGTTGAATTGGTACGTGGACCAATGCCTTTAGCGGTGAAACCACTCTTCCTGCGACCCGGCTGGACAGGGCGACTGTTCCGAACTCCGGAACTTGCTTTTAATTAGCGCTGCGAGCGGGCTCTTTTCGGGCTGCGTGACCTGTGGGGTGTGCGCCGTCAGACCCTGAAGCTGGGGCTGACTCGGCCGTTTGCTCACCTTTTTGATCGTCACCGTTCTGATTGACCGTTTCATTTGGAATCTCCGGTTCTTTGGATAATAACCCAATCCAATTGTCTTGTTTCGGCACTTTTGTCCACTTTCTTAACAAATCTTCCAGCTCGCGCTCGTCAGGGCTTGGCTCTCGCACATTTTGAAACAACAATTTAGCTTCCTCGAAATCGATGACGAATCCATGGGATGGATACCCACCAATTAACTGCTTGGCACCAGCGAAGGTAGGGCTGAGCCGCGTAATATATGCTTCAGCAATTTTCATGGATCTGTCCACTCGCCCCAAGAGCAATGGGTCGATTTGACTGGCGATTGGCTCGACAATGCCGAGCGCAAGCGCCTTGGCAATTTCGCAAGCAGTTTTGGTGCTCATTGAGCGGCCGGGCTCAAGCTTTAGGAAGTGGTCGATGAAGCAGTTAAAAGCGGAATCTGACAGCGTGGCAACCGATTGCGACACGTCGAGGGCGGGTGTTTGCCCGTAGAGTTCATCCTTGTCGGCAAGCTGCACGTCAAGTGGACCGAACTGACCAAATTCGGACATTACGATTTCGTTCGCAGCGACTGCGACTAGAGTGCCCGCACTTTTGCATTTCCCAAAAACGTAGAGGATGACTTTCTTGTAATTCCGCTTGAGGCAGCGGCTAATCTGGTAGGCTGCATCGGCGTTTCCCCCATGTGTGCAGAAGATTAAACCTGCATTCGTGCGTTTTGTCTGGACCGCTCGAACCACATCGATAAAGCGGTCGGCCTGGTCGTCGTAAACCGAGTTGGAAAAGAGATAAAGGTCGGCATCCAAAGCCTCAGAAATCTTGGCTATTATGCTCTGAAAACGGTCCACTTCGGTAGCCATTGCATACCACGGTAAAGACAAGTGGCGTGAACACAAGCCAAACGTGGCCCCTAGCAAGTCATGGCGAGGTTCGGCGCTGGCGGTTATTCAATTAGGTCGGCCTCGCGCAGAGGCTCGATAACCCCGTTTTGCAGCTTGCTCGTGTCGAAGCCGTCTGGCTTCTGCGCTTTTACCGTAACGGCAACTTCGCCCGCCATATCAGCGAGGTTGGCGACGGCGTTCCATGCAGTGAAAAGTTGGTTCCGGTCGGCGTTAAACGTCACTTCAACTTCCGTCTGCACGGCTGGCGTCCCGCCGGTTGGCAGGGGCTGCGGTGTTGTCGCCAGTGTTGGAGTGGTGCCGAGCGGCGTGGCGGCCGGCGGTTGCCCTGGTGTTGGCGTTGCGCCCGGCGGTGGGGCGGGCGCGGGCTGCGGGATGGATTGCGGCAGCATCAGGAAACCAGAGTCGAGGTCGATTTCGTCGTCGGCAACGGTCGCGTCGAAGCGCACCTTGGCGAGCGGGACCTGGAACTTCCCGTCCGGGCCGAGAGGAGGTGCGCCGCCGCTGACGTAACCTAAGGCGCACTCCTTCACGCCGCGCACGATGGCACGACGAACGACTGTATCAGAAGTCAGGCGCGTGAAGCCAAGGAACGAGTAGAAGCCGGTCACGACTTCGCTTGTGGGAATGCCGAGCTTGGGCGGCGTGCCTTCGCCGAGCTTGAAAAACTCGACAATCTTCGCGGGATGCAAGCCGTCGAAGACGCGCTTTTTCAACTGAGTGATGAGTTCCATCACGCGCTCGTGAACGCGTGCCTCTTTGTGCTCGTTCAGCGTCGTTTGCAGTGGCATCCCTCCGACCTCTATTGCGTCAACGACGATGGCTGAATTCTCCAGCTTCGGCAGCCAGACTTCCGTGTAAAGTTTTAGGAAGGCAGACTCGCACGCCGCTTTCTCCGTCGCCTCGCGCTCGCGCAACTGCCCCTTCTGCTCGTCCGTCAGGTTGTGCTGCTTGGGCTTCGACTTCACACGCTCAATGGCGAGCAGGTAGCGCACGGCGCGACGCAACGCCTCAATCTGGTCGCCACTGGGCACTGCCAGCGCCAGACCGTTGCGGAATTTGCGCGGCGTGTCGCCGTGATTCTCGAAAATGTCCTTGGCCGTGGCCTGTCGCTCTGTTTTCGTCTTTTCCGCAAACGCAAGCGGCATGTAGGCGACAAGGAAACTCGGCTGCTTGTCCGGGACCGCGCCGGAGTTCGCCGGCCAGATTTCGACGTTGTGCCCGGCGAGCCGCGTCTCAAGCATCGTTTTGATTTTCTCGCGCACGGCTTCTTCGTCGCGCGCGACGGCCTCGGCCTCTTGCTCGACGAGCAACGTCACGTTCGGGTCTTTCTTGAAGCAGTATCGAACGCCGTCGAAATGCAGATAAAGGCACTGGTCTTTCAGCGCCTTCAAGCACGCCTGAACGGTCGTGCTGTCCAAGTCGGGGCCAACGCAGACGGCAAGCAAGTCCGCCTCGGTGATACCCGGCGGCAAAATCTCCTTTTCGCTCGCGCCTTCGCGTCGCAATCCGCCGAAGGAATACATCAAGATGGCCGTGGCGATGCGCGTGGCTGGTCGCTTGATGGCCTCGCCGGGAAATTCCTTCGCCCGGCGCTCGTCGATGCGCCGCGCCCGCGCGTTCGCGCCGATGAAATCGTGTTCAAGGCAGGCGTGAAAGTCCGCCTGTTGGCCGACTTCTTTGAAGAAGGCCAACCGAACGGCCGGGTCGTGGATCGGCACGTCGCACGGGCCAAGCACGGCGCGGCTCTTGCCGGCGGCGTGCGCGGAACGAAGGCACGTGGCCAGAAAGCGCAACGCGCCGCGCGTGCGCTGGAAATCGGGGATGGCCGCCCAGCGTTCGCGCATCAAGTCAATCAGCGCCGGGTGGAACGGATACGCGTCGCGCAGACGGTCGCGCAATTCGATGCCTTCCTGCTCGGCCTGCTGCTGCTCGGCGGGTGACTTCGCGTAGGCGCATCGCATCGCCGTCACGTCCGTCTGAAACGCGGTCGCGGCGGGCGTCGAAGCCGCCTGGTCAGGTATCTTGGCGAGCAACCGCCGTTGGATGACGCGCAGCACTTCATCTTTCTCCACCGGCTCGCGCAACTGGTCTTTGCGCGCGGCCATGTGGTCGAGCGTGTGAAACAGGTTGCTGTAATCCAGCGTTTCCCGCGGCTTGCTGGACTGGATGGAAAAAACGAGCGCCGACTTCGGTGCGTTTGACACGGCGACGGTCAGGCGCTTGATAAAGTTCAGCGTCTCGTCGCGGAGCGTCGTGTCGATGACTTTGATGCCGCCCGCGCTGATGAGATATTCAAGAACTTCGTCGAGCAGAATCAGGTTGGGCGCGTCGCCCAGCAATTTTAGGATGTCGTCGCCGCCTGGGGCGACGCGCGCCTCGTCGGCCACGCGGACCAGTTCGTATCCCGGCTGCCCGCCGAGACAGCCGGCAATCCAGCCCCAAAGCGTGTTCGCCTTGCCTTCGAAGTGGGGGAACTCTTTCCCGTTCGACGCGCTGAAAAACTGCCCGTCGAACACCGCGACGTTCACCTTGCCCGTCTTGGGCAGCGGCTTGCCTTCGGGTATCACGTCGAGCGAGTCCCTTTTCCGCGCGGCGTGGAACAGCGACGCCAGCGTGTGCGACTTGCCGCCGCCGAAAGGTGTGATGAGCTTCAACACGCGGTTGCCGGTGCCGCCGGAGAGACGCGAAAGCACGTCCTGCAAAAGCGAGCGCAAGCCGTTCGTGAGATACGATGCGCAGAAGAAATGCTCAGGGTCGCGATAGACTGCGGGCACGTTGGGGTTGCCGTCGGCCAGCGGGCCGAGGTCGAGGGCGAAGATGTCTTCGGAGAAGTTCTCGGCGAGAACGTCGGGGTGAAGGATGACCGTTTCGACCCAGGGTTGAAGCGCGGTGGATGGCATGTTTGGTCGTCTCTAGGAGGTACTAGTGAGGAAGTCATCCAAGATGAGAACTTCCACCGTGGTTACGCGCTTCAATTTATGGTCGTTGGTGATGAAGCATTCCGCGCCTCGGAGTTCCGCAGTCGCAAGCTGAATCGCATCAGGCGTGTTCACATTAAATGCGGCGCGAACTTCAGCACCGCGCCGGGCGACAGCCTCCTCAATTGGAAACAGGAAGAAGTTCGGGCTTGCCGTCAGCGTCGTGCGGTACTGTTCTACCAAGTCCAGCCTTTCCTCTTGGAGAGGCTTTACCAGCACTTCAAGCAGCGTCAGATAGGACGACAATCCAACCAGAACTCCTCGGTCCACTTCTTCAAGGACAGGTCGCAACAGCGAGACGTAGGTTGGATGACTCTCGATGAAGTAAATCACCGCCATCGTGTCCAGAAAGACACGTTCCTTCCCTCGCAGGCTGTCAAGGAGCATCCCATTCCCCTCGAAGCTGGTTCACGTAATCCTTCGGATCGACGCCGCGCCAAATCTCGCGGCCCAGCCCTTCCAGATTCAAAATGCTGGCCCGCTCGTGCTCCAGGCAGATCCAAACTACCGAATGGTCCCGCCCCGCCCTCGCCATATCCAGCAACCGCTGCGCCTCCCGAACGGCACTCCCGGACACCACATGGGAATAGTCGGCTCTCAGTTCTTCTGACGCGAGTGTTGCCATAATCAAGTCACCGGCTCGAACAATGTTCTCAATGGGTCCGTGATACTTCCCTCAAAGGCGGTTTCGATGTTTCCGTGCGCCGCGCGTATTTCCGTCGCTACGTCCTGCGCGCCCAAGGGACTTTCTGCCCGAAAAGTATCATACAAATCAAGCAAATGCGCGGTCTGTCCCGGTTCTTCGGGAGATGCGGACGCAAATGTCACCAGTATTCCATGCCCCTTTTGCGAACACGGCAGTTCGACTCGGATTATGAACGCCCCGTGGACATCTCCCGTCTCTTTAGGTAGTTGCGGGTAAATATTGAAGTAATCCTCCATGCGAATTGACGCGAGAGGAACAACGATGCGGTTGATGTAACGAACTCCGATTCTGCGGATTCCCTTGGGCTTGGTCAGGTCACCGTAAATCTTCAATGCCCAATAGATGTTCGGTTCCCAGCCCTCAAAGTGCGGATAGGGCCTGAGCTGGTTGATAACGAGAAGATCCCTGCGGAGCTGAAGAAGTGAGTTTCCCTCTTCGTTGAGGAATTGCATCTGGGGAGCCATCCGCCGAATTCCCGCCGCAGCGTCACCCTTATCTGAAAACGTAAACTGCGCCTCCTGTAATTCCATTTGGCGCCGCCGTGGGAATCGCTCTTTCACGCGGTCGTAGAACCGGCCGACTGTGGCATCGTCCCATTCCGAGCCTTCAAAGAACAACTCGCATAGCGCCTCAATGACAGGCGGGTTTTTGTATTTGCGTCTTACTCGTAGCGGACTCGTCATTTCAGTCCCTGTTCCTATTTTCTAAGTTGAGTTTCAAGTCTTAAATGAGTTGTTTCTGCCCGATTTGCTTCTCCTCTTTCTGGCCAGTGGTCAGTGCGGCGTCTTCAACGACGGTCTGCCAGTTGGCGGTGAGTTTGGCGAGGGCGGACAACTCGGCAGTGGGCGAAATGTCGTCCAGCTCACCGCCCTTCAATGCGGGGCCGGCGAGCGCCTGCGCCACGAGGCGCAATTGTTCACGGTTCGGTTGCGCTTCGGCGAGGAAGGCGGCCAACTCCGTCGGACGCTTTTCCATGAGCCAGAGCGCGCGGTGAAGGGTGTCCACGAGCGGGGCGGGCTTGCCGTCGTCGGAGGGCAGGCCAAGGTCTTCCTCCGCGCCACGTTCGCGGAACGTGCGGACGCGATAGGTATTGCGCACCTTTTCTACCAACGCCGGGGCAGGGCCTGAAATGCCGTCGTGTCCGTTGAGTTCGATGCCTTGCGTGTAGCAAAAGACGAACGCATCACCAGCTTCGATGGCTGATTCTCTGTAAGTGAACCGCCACAGAATGTAAAAGCGAGTGCTCGCGTCCACCGCGGAAACTCCCGCCTTGCTGAAACCGAAGATTTCCTCAAGCATGGTGTCGAGAACGACGCCTTCGACTTCCCGCAGGAACCTCTCTGGCGGGACTTCCTCACCGTTCGCATACTCAACTTTGGCGAATTGTGTGTAAGGGCGTAGTCCGGCCCCAACTGCTGCCATTAGTAGGTCAGCGCCTCCGATGCCTTTGCCATCTGCCCAAAGGGTCTTGATGCGCTCGCGGGCAATGCGTTCAAGGGCTGGATGCACTGCGCTCTCGTATTGGCCGGTGGCTGTTGTTTCGCGCCGACGGGCAACAAGGAAAACGCTGTCGGAGAGTGCCGCTGCCTCCAGGGCGTTCGTTCTGCCCTTGGCTTCTGTCTGTATGGGCCACGCCTCCGTGACCATGAGCCCCGCTGGCACCAACGCTTTGATGAGTGACGCCCACCCCTCCGTTGTTTTGTGAGCGTAAACGCAAACGAGCGGCCCGCCCGGTTTCAACACGCGACGAGCTTCCGAAAAGGCGCGCGACATCAAATCGCGGTAATGCTGTTCTGCTCGCTCGTCGTCTCCATCATGTTCGCTCGCCTGCGCCACCGCTTCGCGCTTCTTCGGCGGCGAAGCTGAGGCGAAGTGTTCAGGATACAGGTCGCCAACGATGCGCTTCAACCAGACGTAAAAAAATGAGGACAGGTCCGCGTAGAAGATGCTGCTGTAATAGGGAGGGTCCGTCACGACCGCGTCGAAATAGCAGTCGTCGTAGAGCAGCTTTTCCGCGTTGCCCCGCGTGACAACGGCTGCGTTGTTGATAGTGGAAAGCTTGCGGATGCAGAAGACCTCGTTAGCCACAGCCATTTGCAGGCAACCCGCCGTTTCGGCGAACGGATTTATCTCCGAGAAATCGTAAACCATCTTCAGCGCTTGCCTGTCACCGATTGCTGCAATCGTGATCTGGTCGCGCGCCTGCCAGCGACAGAACTTTGTGAACGAGTTTGCCAATCGCCCGAAGGCCATGCCGAGGAACGTTGTGATGGCTTTCGCTCGCACTGTATCCATGCCGTCGGAAAGCATCTCGCGATGGGCTTTCCGAATGTGGCCAGCAAGGCACACGAGGACTGCAAGTTGGCGGGCGGTGAATAACTGTGCCCATCGCTCGATCCCGTAACCGCGGCCCGCGACAGTGGTTGAATCTCTCGTATTCATCCGCTCTTCAAGAGGAGGAATGCCGAACTCCTTAAGCCAACCGTCGGTTCTTTGCTGGCACTCTGCTTCGGATGGCAACGCAGTGACTGTCGGCGGCAGGTAGAGCTTGGAACGGCCGCCATCAACTACAACAGCAGCGAGGACCTCTTGTAACCTCCCACCGAGCGTGCATTGCTTGACGTAATCTGACGTGATGGGCGTGGTGTATTCAGGACAGCCTGACTCGCCGGCCCCGGTTTGCTCGTCTGTGTCGCTGCCCACGTCGTGAGACGCGCTGCCCGACATTATCTCCCATTCAAGCCGCCGACCTTTGTCTCGTGCTCTTGGCACCGACGCGACGAAAGCTCCCTTCTTTCTCAACCATGCTTGGCGAACCAACGGAACAACGGCTTCGCAGCCAGGTTTCCGGCAAGGAACAGCGCGTGCCCAAATGTAGGCCACAGGCTCGCACTTCTGGCCACTCGTGATACCAGCGGCGACTTCGCCAAAAAGCTCATCTTGTTCCGACACTTGCGATGAACCCGGAACACGAACCCCCGGATAAAGGTCTTCTGTGGCGTGGCGAACTCGCTCGATGACCTTTCGTCCCCACTGCTCCACGTCGTCTGCGAGCGACGTGCGGAACCGCTGCGGATAGACGAGCGTACAAAGCTCGATAAGATGCGCGACCGGGTTGTATTCAAGGGCGTGTGATTCACAGCCCAGGCGGGCGGCTTCAAGCGGAATTGCGCCGCCGCCTGAAAACAGGTCGAGGACTCTTGGCTTGCGTCCTCCGTGCTGGGCGCGGATTTCCTCGACCGCTCGCGCGAGGTCGTCCGTAGCTACGTCGTATGCCGCCAAGCGCGTCACAAATTTTGAGGCGTCCTCTCGCGCCTTGTCACTGGTTGGTGCCGCAACCAACGCAGCATAGACAGCGGCACGAGAGGCAGTGATAGGTCGTCGCGCGGGCCAGTAGTGGATAAGAGCGACAAAATGTTTGGGGTGCTTCTTCTCCTTCGCTGCAATCGCGTTTAGCGCATTGAGCGGCAGGTAATCTTCAATCAGTCTGCGGTCGTCGCTCATGAGGTTTTCGGGGGCGGATTGGGTGTTTTCAATTCATTGCGCGCGAGCGCGCCAGCGATCAGGGTTGTGAGGGCGGCACAGGATGTAACCAGCAGTTCGGTGGCGAAGGGTGACGGTCCGCCGCATTCTCACCGTGAGCGTGCCGGTCGCCAAGCTGGTGCGCCGCCTGATATGCGCTTTGTGCGAGACCACGCAGCGCCTTGAAGACTTTTTGCGTATCTTCACCAGCGACGCGGGCCAGAGCCTCGAAGTTCGTCTGTTGGCATAGGGCGTTGAGATAGTCGGGTAGTTGCTTGGCAGCCGGGAGCGAGAAACAAAGGCGCTCAAGCGCGACCCGGCAAGCGGACTCAGCCGCCGACGTGCAAGCCGTAATCGCGCCGGCACGGTCGGTGGTGAGGCGCCGCAAGCCCTTTGCGAGCAGGTCGGTCACTTCATGAAGCTGGGCTGCGCCGGCTTGGTCGGCGGCGGTTTCGAGTGGCGCTGTTGCTGCGGTGGCGTGCGTTATTTGGGCGACGGTGACTCCACTGGCAGCCAAGCCGCATTCCAGGTCCTGCAATGAATCGCTTTTCAGACGGTCGTGAATCCGGCGGGCGAGAATACCCGCCATTCGCAGGAGGATCCCGTCGGCTTCCGGCCGGTCGAAGTCCTCGTAAATGGTGTCGAAGCCGTTGTTCAGGAGAACGGATGCCGAGACGTAACCCTTTGCGCCCATCGGAGTGCCAAGCGAAATCTTCAGCACTCGGTCGGCATTTGCGCCGCCTTCAAGGAGAAGTTCCTTGAGGTCATCGCGCGATGTGTTCAAAGAGACGAATCGCCGGATCGCACCGATGGTTTGGGACTTGAGGGCATCGGCGCTCACAGTTGCCCTCCGAGCTTGGCTGCCGCTTCCTCGATGGCGGCGGCGGGGATGTCGAAGAAACGCGCGGCCACGACTTCTTTTTTGGCGTGGTCAAGGTGCTTGGCCGGGTTCTGGATGCGGAGCGGTTCCGCGTCGGGCTTGTCGAGCGGGTTCCACACGACGTAAAGCCAGAAGGTGTCTCCAAGCTGCACCGCCTTATACCATTCGTTGGTCGTGAGCCGGATGTGTTTGCCGCGTCCGCGTCCCTTCACTTCAATGCGGCGGAGGCCATGCACCGGGTCGCGGTAGCCGGTCTGCGCGTCCGCCGGGCCAAGGCTGCGGACATCGAAGCCGATTTTGAGATGGCCGACCCGCTCGGTTTCCCAGCCGCGCGCCGTCTCGTAGGCGATGACGACGTTTTCCGCCGCGAGTTCGCTTTGGCGATTCAGTTCGGGGTCGAGGTCGTCGAGCAAGTCGGCGATTGCCGTCTTCGGCGCATCCGACACCGGCACGACAACGGCGGTGGCGATGTGGCGCACGGGGCCATGCCGGGCGATGGCGAGCCGGTCAAGCCCGGCCATGCGCTCTTTCTGCGAGCGGCCAATGTCCGCGAGGTCGTTCTCGGCCCGCTGCCGGGCCAGAGCAACTTCGGGCGAGCCTGCTTCTCGGGCGCGGAGCGACATCACGCGGTCTTGCGCCGCGCGCAACCGGGCGTTGAACGACTTTTTCAGATACTCGCGGCATACAGTCACGAAATGGCGGCGTTCTTCCTGACACGCCTGCCGGCGCTCGCTCTGGTACGTGCTCTTGAGGAAGTCGGCAGCCGGGCCGGGGTCAAGCCGCCCGATGACATCCGGCGGGGTCGGATGGGCGGGCAAATCCAGAAGACAATCGGCGGGCACCATCGAAAACTTTTCTGCCGCGCCGGGCGTCAGTTCCTCGCGGACGGCGACAAGCTCACCGTGGAGCGTCTGGTTTTCGCCCTTGCTGTTCTGGCCGCGCACGCTGATTTCAAAAAAGTGGAGGCGGCAAGGTGTCTCGGCTGTGGCGTCCACGTAAAGGGCGATGCCGCCGATGAGCGGCGCGAGTTTCTCGTTCAGCCGTTCGTCAACGGCGCTGTAAAGCGGATGGCCGGGGCCAAGCAAAATGGCGTCGAGGTGCTGGTGGTCCTCCAGATGGCTTTTGTGGAAGGTGAGCTTGCGATACGCGGTGTCGGGCTTGCCGACTCGCCGGACGGCTTCCAGCCGGTCGGAGCGAAGGTCGGCGAGGACGTGCTCAATGCGCCAGAGCCCATCGGCGCGCGGCTCGACCTTCAAGCCGATTTCGGCGCATGACTTGACGAACTGTTCCTCGACGTAGCGCGGCATGAGGCGCGATTCCTCGGCCTCGACGTTGGCGCGTTGAAAGCCGGAGAAGTCCACGTTGGCGCGGGCCAGCGCGATGCCGGTCGCTTGCTCGTATTGGGTGAGCCGCGCCGGGTCAACATTCTCAATCTTGTCGAGGTATTCCTCAAGACGGCGCGGGTCGTGGGCTGCTTCGCGCAACATCTCCGGCAAATTGACATCGTTGAGCGAAAGCACTTCGCCAATGACATCGAAAACGCGGTCGGCCAGCACTGCACGCATTTGTTCGAGCTTTTCCAGGAGCCGGGTCAGGATTTGCCCCTCAACGATGT
>CAZCUL010000376.1:0-10444 GCA_964501475.1 uncultured Verrucomicrobiota bacterium
ACAACACCGCCTGCAATCTGGCTTCGTTGAACCTGATGAAGTTTAAGCGGCCGGACGGCACTTTCGACGCCGGGCGCTTCAAGGCGGCTGTCCGCATTTTCATTACTGCTCAGGAAATCATCGTGGACAACGCGAGTTATCCAACCCGGGATATTGCCGAGAATTCGCACATCTACCGCACGCTCGGGTTGGGCTACGCCAATCTCGGTTCGCTGATCATGAGCTACGGTTTGGCTTATGACTCCGATGAAGGGCGCGCTCTGGCAGGGGCTCTTACTGCCATCATGACTGGACACGCCTATGAGCAATCTGCCGAGATGGCCGCGATTGTGGCCCCATTCAAAGGCTATGATGATTCACGCTGTGCTCATGTCTTCGAACCCCTGGCTGCGGACAATGTGGAATCGATGCTCAACGTCATCAAACTGCATCGCGAGGCCGTGGAGCAGATTCAGCCCAGTGAGGACTTCGGTTCGCTCAAAGACGAGGCTCGCCACTGCTGGGATCGCGCTCTGGCCCGAGGCGAGGAAGTTGGTTACCGCAACGCCCAGGTGACGGTGCTGGCTCCCACCGGCACCATTGCCTTCCTGATGGATTGCGATACCACGGGGGTGGAACCGGACATCGCCCTGGTGAAATACAAGCTCCTCGCCGGAGGCGGCATGCTCAAGATCGTTAACCGGACCGTTCCGCAGGCCCTGCGCCGCATGGGATACGATCAGAGCGCCATCGGCGGCATCGTGGCCCACATCGAGAAATACGACACGATTGAAGATGTGGAGGAAAACGGGCAGACCGTCCGCAGCGGTTTGAAGTCGGAGCATCTCTTTGTCTTTGATTGCGCATTCAAGCCATTCCGCGGCCAGCGCAGCATCCAGTATATGGCGCACCTGAAAATGATGGCGGCGGCCCAACCTTTCATCAGCGGCGCCATTTCCAAAACGGTCAATCTGCCTCAGGAGTGCGTGGTCGAGGACATTCGCGACGCCTACGTGCAAGCCTGGAAAATGGGCCTGAAATGCGTGGCCATTTACCGGGACGGCTCGAAACGTTCCCAGCCACTCAACACCCGCAAAGCAGACGACCCTGCCACGAAAGTCGATCTTCAGCAGCGGGTGGCCGAACTGGAAACCGAAGTAAACACTCTGCGCGAACAGGCCATTCAGCCATTGCGCCGCCGGCTGCCGGAAACGCGCCAGGCCATCACGCACAAATTCGACATCGCAGGTCACGAAGGTTACTTGACGGTCGGCCTTTTCGAGAATGGCCAGCCGGGCGAACTCTTCATCACCATGGCCAAGGAAGGCTCGACCATTGGCGGCTTGATGGACAGCATTGGGACCCTGACCAGCATGGCGCTTCAGTACGGTGTGCCCTTGGAAGCCTTGGCCAAGAAATTCGCCCATCAGCGGTTCGAACCCTCCGGATTCACGAAGAATCCCGACATCCGAAATGCTGCATCGATCATCGACTATGTCTTTCGCTGGATGGCCATCCAGTTCATTCCAGGCTATCGCGAAGCCAACTCGCCCAATACGGGCCAGGCAGAGCTGCCTATACCGGGGTTGCTCGATGAAATGAAAAGGCGGGTGAACCGTCCGGTGCCTGAATTGCCCCTCGCGGAAGAAAGCCTGCCTCTGGGATTGCCTGGCAACGGGCACAACCGCATTGCCTTCGTCAACCAACTGGACGCACCCACCTGCCCCAGTTGCGGCCATGTCGCCGTGCGCAATGGCGCCTGCTACAAATGCCTCAATTGCGGTGAAAGCCTGGGGTGCTCGTAAGAGCCGTCACTTGTCGGGAGGAACTGGGCCGGAGGACTTGGTCCTTCGGCCCTTTTCGTTCCGGTCGTGGTATCAACTGATTCACACGCGCCAGCCAAAGAGTGCGGTGGAAAGCGAACCGCGGCGCCGCCACGGCTCGGCGGCCAACAACCGTCACAGCGAAAGCGCCGTCGCCGCGACGATCTGCCAGGACGTTTCCCGGAACCGCTATGGCCCGGGACGATTCCGAGTTTCAGAGCTTGATGTTCCCAATGCCCGTTCCAGCAGCGCCTTCTCACGCGCGCCATACCTGAGCTGTAACGCCTGTTCCTGCGCTTGAGGCGTCATCTTTCGCCACGATTTTTGGAGAGCGTTGATCATCTTGTCTTCTGAAGTCCGGCTGGCCAGATCAGCGAACTGGTGCTCGAGAAACACCAGGCACAGGGCGTCCTCCAGGAGTCTGCTCTCGGCGTCACGCGGAAAATCCTTTTTCAGGTTCAGGGCTTGCACACGAGCCACGGTCTGCTCCGGATAGCCCACTTCCCGCAAAATCTCTTCCGCTTTCTCGGCGTGAAATTGCTTTAAATCATTGCGCCAGCGCAGATAGCCGGCGCGGGTCAATTCGTAGCGGTGCCGGGGAATTTCCCAGCGGCATAAATGCTGGCAGCGCGCCGCCAGGAGCAGCGCCTCGGATGGCTCCGCGCACAGGCGCCGAACCCAGGCGGTGAGCCACTCCGCATAAACCAACTCGCGCGGACGCGGAACGCCGTTGACCAGTTCCTCGGTCGGATCGGCTGCATTCGCCTCATCGAACCGCCGGAGCGCTTCCCGGAATCGAGTTTCGTTCTTGGCTTCAGCGTTGCTCATGCGTCAGGCGCCAATCGCCATCCTGATTGATTGGGCGCAGGGCGCGAAGCTATTATATCCTTCGCCGCCCGCGACCGTGCAAAATTTGCCCTTTCTATCGGTCCCCTTTGAATAAGCGCCTGGGCCGTATGCCCTCATGCCGCGGCCAACCCGGTCCGATTTCGAGCGGAAAATACCGTCTTCAATAAGGCGGCATCCGGTTTGCTGGAAGTCGCATGAATGGAAGCTCTTTCCGAACCAATACGCGCTTTGCGCAACCAGGGAAACGGGCCGTTTCCTGCAAATGCGGAAATGACGTTCTCCCCGTCCGGTTCGAATTCAGACTGCCGGCTGGTTGGTTTTGAGACGCTGTCCTCCGCAGAATAATGAGGTGAATTGCAGTATGTCCGTGGAACCCATGTCCAGCGTTGAAGAAGCGACGAGCGGCGGCAGTTCGAGAACCGCCGGCGTCAGCAACGCCCACAAAAAGATCCTGGTAATCGATGATACTTCCGAAATCCGTATCATCATTGCCGAAACCCTGAACGTCTTCGGCTTCACCACGCTGGCGGCGGAAGATGGCTTGACCGGCATTCGCCTGGCGCAGGAAGAATCGCCCGACGTGATCATCTGCGACGTGAACATGCCGGACATCGATGGTTACGCCACATTGACTGCCGTCCGCCAGAATGCGGCCACCGCCACCATCCCGTTCATTTTTCTCTCCGGCGCGTCGGACAAACTCAACATGCGCCGAGGCATGGAAATGGGCGCCGACGATTATCTGACCAAGCCTTTCACACACAAAGAACTTCTCGCCGCTGTCAACACCCGCCTCGAAAAGCAGGCCGAGGTGCAACGTCAATCTGAACGCAAACTCGACGAACTGCGGGGCAACATTACCCTGGCCCTGCCCCATGAATTGCGCACTCCGTTGAATGGCATTTTGGGCCTGGCTTCTCTGCTCATCGATGACTATGCCACTTTGCCGCCGGAGGAAATCCTCGAGTCGGCTCGCTACATTCACGAATCGGCCCTGCGCCTTCATCGCCTCATCGAGAACTTTCTCGTCTATTCGCAGATTGAACTCATGGCCAGCGAATCGAAGAGAATCGAACTCTCCGGGGCGATTACGCCGGTCGAGGTCGAGAACGTCCTTCCCGCCCTGGCTGGGAAAATCGCCGCCAAGTACCGCCGCGAAACGGACCTGACCGTGCGGATTGCTTCCGGCCGCCTCCTGATCCCAATCGAGAACTTTCAGAAAATCGTCGAGGAGCTGGTCGATAACGCCTTCAAATTTTCCGATCCGGGCAAACCGGTTGAGGTCATCGGCGAAATCGCAGACGACACCTTTCATCTCAGCGTGAAGGACCAGGGCCGCGGCCTGAGTGCGGAACAGATTTCGAAGATCGCGCCGCACATGCAATTCGAGCGAAAAACATTCGAACAGCAAGG
Organism: uncultured Verrucomicrobiota bacterium; assembly: GCA_964501475.1. Lineage (GTDB taxonomy): Bacteria > Verrucomicrobiota > Verrucomicrobiia > Limisphaerales > CAZCUL01 > CAZCUL01. The sequence goes on from CAZCUL010000376.1 coordinate 4,065, forward strand.
CTCCGGACTGGGGTTATTCATTGCCAAGCGCCTCACCGAACTGCTTGGCGGCCAAATCACCATCAAGAGCACCCACGGCCAGGAAACGATTGTCCGCATTTCGTTTCACCTGCCCGGCCAATAGGGCCGGTTTCCCGCCCCCAGACTTTCCCCGCGGAAGAAGCCCATTTCTCCCGCCCCCTCCTTCCTCCGCGGCAACCCATCTCATTCCTCCGAATCGACGAACGTCCTGAGACTGCCCGAAGTCAGAAGTCTGTGGCCAGGTCCCTTGTTTCTTCCTCAATCCCTTTGCCTTTTGCCTCCTTTTCCATTTTCCTAAAGCCGTGCGATCCGAACTGCTTGGAAATGTCAGCCGCCTCGTCGTCAAGCTTGGCACCGGGGTGTTGACGGATTCGCAGAAGCAGCTCGATCCCGCGCAGATGGAACAGTTGGCCGGCCAGATCGCCGCCCAACATCGTGCCGGAAAGGAGATCGTCCTTGTCACTTCCGGCGCGGTCGGCGCGGGGATGGGCGTCCTCGGATACGCGAAGCGCCCTGCCGCCGTGGCCGAACTTCAAGCCTGTGCCGCCGTCGGCCAAACGCGGCTCATGGCCACCTACGAACAAATCTTTGCCGGGTTTGATCTGCGGGTTGCTCAGGTCCTCCTGACCCACGACGACCTCCAACATCATGACCGCCACTTAAATGCCCGCAACACGCTCATCAGCCTCCTGGATCGCAAGGTCATACCCATTATCAACGAAAACGACACCGTCTCCTTCACCGAATTGAAGTTCGGCGATAATGACAGGTTGTCCGCGCTCGTGGCGACCTTGCTGCCGGCGGATGCATTGATCCTTCTGACAACCGTGGATGGCGTGATCGAGAACTTTGGAAAGGACGGCGCCAAAACCATCTCCACGATTCAACAAATTGACGAGATGATCGAACGGATCGCCCGAGGCACCGCCAGTCCGACTGCCGTCGGAGGCATGACTTCCAAGATCGAGGCGGCCAAAATCGCCGTGCGCAGCGGCATTCCGATGGTCATCGCTTCCGGGCGGAAGGGGTCGGTCCTGGCGCGCATTCTCGAAGGCGCAGAGGAAGGCACTGCCTTTGTGCCGCAACCGGCCAGGTTGAAGGGGCGGAAACGCTGGATTGCCTTCTTCCATCATCCAAAAGGTTCGCTCATTGTCGATGAGGGCGCTAAACGCGCCCTGCGCGAAGGCGGCAAGAGCCTTCTCCTGCCCGGGATCGTCCGTTGCGACGGCAAGTTCGCGCCCGGTGACGTCGTGCGGATTTGTGATGCGAACGGGACTGAGTTTGCCCGCGGGATTTGCCGCTACGCTTCAGCCGATATTGTTGCCCGCAAACGCATCGAACCCGAAGTGGTTCACCGGGACGACCTGGTGCTTCTTTGACCCCCGCGTTGAATTCCTCCCGTATGAAGCGAAAAGGCTCGATCGACGATCTGTTGGCTGTCATGGCCAGGTTACGCTCTCCCGGCGGCTGCCCTTGGGATCGCGAACAGAATCATATGACCCTGCGTTATCATGCCGTGGAGGAGGTTTATGAGCTGCTCGATGCCATCGAGTCGGGCGACGATTCCGAAATCTTGGAAGAGCTCGGCGACCTGTTGCTCCAGGTGGTCTTCCATTGTCAGTTGGCCAGGGAACGCGGAGCGTTTGACTTTGATGCGGTCGCGCGGCATATCGCCGACAAGCTGGTTCGGCGTCACCCGCATGTCTTTGGCGATTCAAGAGCCAGAACGGTGGACGCCGTATGGGCGCAGTGGGAACGAATCAAGCGCGCCGAGAAGAAAGGCACCCGGCATGAGCGTCCTTCAGCTCTGGACGGAGTTCCGAAGCATCTCCCCTCCTTGCTGCGGGCGGAAAAGCTCGTCAAAAAGGCGCGCAAAGCCGGGTTGGTTCTGAAGTCAGGGGCGCGGCGCCGCAGACCCAAATCTGCTTTGGCAAAGGAGCTTTTTGCACTTGCCGAGGAAGCGCAAGTCCGTGGCTTGTCTGCGGAGGAACTGTTGCGCGGTGAGATAAAGCGGCGCGAGCGGGAGTGGCGCCGGGCGGAACGGGCGAAGCCATCTTAAGATTTTTCTTCACTCTCATTGAATTCTTGGCCAGCGTTCCTATAGTACGGTCGATTGTGAGACGAGCGAAATGAATCTTTCCGGCGTTGCTTCTTCTGCCTGGAGCATCCAGGCGGCCCGCGAGTTGTATAACATCCACCGATGGGGCGCCCAGTATTTCGACATCAACGATTCCGGGCATGTGGTCTGCCGGCCCCTCCACGAAGCAGGCGCTTCAGTGGATATCACGGACGTGATCGAGGAAGCCAAGGGGCGGGGATTGAAGCTTCCTCTGCTCATCCGTTTTCAGGATATTCTGCGCCATCGCGTCGATGCGATTAACGAGGCCTTCCGCAATTCCATCAAGGAGTTTAACTATCAGAGCCGTTATCGCGGCGTTTTCCCCATCAAGGTCAATCAGCTTCGCGAAGTGGTGGAGGAGATCCTGGACGCGGGCAAGCCCTACGGATTTGGGCTTGAAGTGGGCAGCAAGCCCGAACTTTTCGCCGGCCTGGCCATGCAGGGCCAAACCGGGAGCTTGATCATCTGCAATGGTTACAAGGACGCCGAATTCATCCGCATGGCCTTGCTCGGAATCAAGCTCGGCAAGGAAGTCATCCTCGTCGTCGAGAAGATCGAGGAGCTTCGCAACATCATCGCCGTCTCCCGCCAAATGGGCGTGGAACCGCTCATCGGCATTCGGGCGCGCCTCTTCGCCAAGGGTGCGGGCAAATGGGCCGAAAGCGGCGGCGAAAATGCCAAGTTCGGCCTGTCCACGGCCGAACTGCTGGCCGCCAGCGAATTGCTGCGGGCCGAAGGTCTTGCCCAGCGCTTCAAACTGCTCCACTTCCACATCGGTTCGCAGGTGCCCGACATCCTCACCATCAAGAAAGCCGTCCAGGAAGCGGCGCGCGTTTACGCCAAGCTGCGCAAGATGACTTTTGCCATTCAATACGTCGATGTCGGCGGCGGTTTGGCGGTGGATTACGACGGCAGCAAGTCGGCATTTGACAGTTCCACCAACTATTCGCTCCAGGAATACACCAACGACATCGTTTATTATCTGGGCGAGGTTTGCAATGCGGAGAACGTCCCCCATCCGGACATCGTCAGCGAAAGCGGCCGGGCCATCGTGGCCCATCACAGTGTGCTGATCGTGGATGTGTTCGGCGCGATCGAGAAACTTCGCGCCGGCCGCAACCTCGAGTATGGCGATGACGAACATCCCCTCGTGCGTGAGCTCCTGGATATTCGCAAGAACCTTCAGAAGCTGAACAAACTGGAGGCCTTTCACGACGCCCTCGAACGCAAGGACGATGCGCATCACATGTTCACCCTCGGGTTGCTCGATTTGCCCGAGAAGGCCAAGATCGAAACGCTCTATTGGGAAATCAGCGACGCCGTGGTGCAGAGCTTTCGCGGGCAGGCCTATGTCCCGGAGGAAATCCGGCACCTTGAAGATACCCTCGGCGATCAATACCTGTGTAACTTTTCCGTCTTCCAGTCGCTCCTGGACCATTGGGCGCTGGGACAGCTCTTTCCCATTATGCCTCTCAATCGCCTGCACGAACGACCGACCCGCGAAGGGACGCTGGTGGATATTACCTGCGACTCGGACGGGCAGGTGAACAAGTTCATCGACTTGCGGGATGTGCGCGACACTCTTCCGCTTCATCCTTTGCTGAGCAACGGCAACGGGGGATACGAGCCTTATTATCTCGGCTTCTTTCTGATGGGCGCTTATCAAGACATCATGGGAGACCTGCACAATCTTTTCGGACGGGTGAACGAAGTGCACGTCTTCCTCGATCCGGATGAGGCGGCCGGCTATTACGTGGAGGAGATCATTGAAGGCAGCACCGTGGTGCAGGCGCTCACTTCCGTCCAATACGATGAGAACGAATTGAAGCGACAGATGAAGGCGCAGATGGAAGAGGCCATCAAGACCGACCGGATGAAGCCTTCCGAAGCCATGCGATTGCTGGACGAATACGAGCGCGGCCTCAAGAACTACACCTACCTTTCCATCTAGCCTGGTGACAAGGAAGCCCCGATATGCCCCACGCGTGCTTCATAGCGCAGGTTGCCGGCACGCGCCACAACGTAAGAGCGTCCGCCGATGCGCGATCCGCAACACAGCGGAGCGTGGCCATGCCGCAACCAAAGGAGCGCGGCTGTCCCCGGCCGCAGCGCGCAAAGCATGGCTGAGGGCGGGCTCCCCCGCGCCTTTCGCGTTCGCGAGCACTGCGGTTGGGGCCAGCGCCGCTCCGACAAATTCGCGCGCTGCACGACGATTTTCAGAGATCCTGATAGGCTCGCAGTCTGCGCCACGTTCCTCAATGCAGGAGAACCATTGCCGCTCGCGTGTCGCTTCTTTCGGCTCATAACGATAAGCTGGCTTCCGGCATGGCAGATCAGCCTCCCAATCCGGAACTGCTCAATTCCCTGGGACGGCTGGTGCGGGGATTGTCGGCCCTTTTCTGGGGCCTCCCCATCGCTCTGGTGGTTTGCGTGCAAACGGCCAAAGGCGATTGGTTCCGGCCCCTCGGCGTGCTACCGCCAATGATCGCCACAGGCTTGCTCGTTTACGGTCTTCACCTCCTCGAAAGCTTTCAAAAACAGGAACGCGTTTGGCGAACGGCCCTCGACTGGATCAAGATTATTGCCTACATCAATCTCGGTCTTTCGCCCTTCCTCTATTGGTGGAACCGGATTCCATCCCAGGTCTTCTTTCAGGCCATGGTCTATTTGCTGATGGCCGGCTCGCTCGGTTTCCTTCTCGCGCTGAACCCGTTGCTTTCGCGGCTGGCGGCAATGCTGCCGGATGAAACACTTCGCCTGGAAACGAAACTGTTCACCACCTTGAACCGCGCCTTGCTCATTGTCACCTGCATCGTGCTTGGCGCTTATTTCGCGCTCGAGCGGATCAGTACCCTGCCCCAGTTTGTCATTCACGTCCTCTATCTCCTCGATCGGGTGGGGATCTGGTTGACCCTCTTTTTCATTCTGTTGCCTCTGGCGATGACCATGGCTTTGATCTGGAAAATCAAAGAGGTCATCCTCGCCGGCGTTTTCGGCCCGGAACGCTGAGGGCTGCTGTCCCGCCTTGCAGCGCAGGCGGACGGACCCCACTGCGCAATGGCGCTCTTTCCACTGCGATTGAAAAGTTGGAACAACCGCCACAGATAAAATGTCGCGTACGCGACACTTTATCCGTAATGCCCTGAAGACGCTTTGGGGACACATCCCTTTCGGGGCTCGCGCGTTTGGGTCGTCAAAAGACGTCTGATCACAGGGCCTCAGACGACATGCTCTTTTCGGGGCGGCTCCGCCGGACGGTGCCGCGACCCGCACTGACATTGCTTTTTCGACGCCGCAAGCCCAATCTTTGCCCATGGCGAATGTGTTCGGGCACTTGTTTCGAATCAGCACCTGGGGCGAATCTCATGGTGGAGGGGTGGGAGTGGTCATTGACGGTTGCCCGCCGCGGCTCGCATTGAGTGAGGCGGATATTCAACCCGATCTGGACCGGCGCCGCCCCGGGCAGTCGAGGATCGTCAGCCCGCGAAAGGAATCCGACACCGTCCAAATCCTCTCTGGCGTATTCGAAGGCAAAACTCTGGGGACTCCGATCAGCATGTGGGTAAAAAACGAGGATGCCCGCCCTGAAGCCTACGCGGAGATGGGCGCGAAATTCCGTCCGTCGCATGCGGATTACACCTACCTGGCGAAGTTTGGCATTCGCAATTGGCAGGGCGGCGGCCGCACCAGCGCCCGCGAAACCATAGGCCGGGTGGCGGCTGGCGCTGTTGCGAAGAAGATCCTGCGCGAACGTCACGGCGTTGAAATCCTTGCCTACGTCAAACAGGTCCAGAACCTCGTGGCTGAGATCGATCCGTCCAGGGTGCGGGCGGCGCGGGTGGAATCAAATATCGTCCGCTGCCCGGACTCGGCCACCGCGGAAAGGATGATACGGCTGATCGAGAAGGTGCGGAAGGCGGGAGATACCGTAGGCGGCATCGTCGAAGGTGTCGCCCGCGGGGTGCCGCCCGGCTGGGGCGAGCCTGTCTTTGACCGGTTGGAAGCGGATTTGGGCAAGGCCATGCTCAGTCTGCCGGCATCGAAGGGATTCGAGATTGGTTCCGGCTTCGCCGGCATTCGGATGACTGGCAGCCAGCATAATGATCCGTTTCGAATGAAGGGGGGCAAAGTTCGCACGACCCGAAATTACTCCGGCGGCATTCAAGGCGGGATTAGCAACGGAGAAACGATTTATTTTCGAGTCGCCTTCAAACCTGTGGCCACCATCATGCAGAAGCAG
>CAZCUL010000377.1:0-5118 GCA_964501475.1 uncultured Verrucomicrobiota bacterium
AGTGCTTTTTGAGACCTCGATTGAAGCAATCCGGGACTGCGTTGAGGAGGTGCATCACGGGAAACTATCTCTGCTTTCAGGCGTACGGCGGAATATTCAGGATTACGCAAATCCGGATGAATATTTTTCGGCAATTGAAAGACGGCTGAGCGAAGATTGCGCGGGAAAGATCGAGTTCTTGGGAGAAATTCAACGCGATTTTGACGCGGAGCAAGATAGCCTCTTTTATTACAGCTACAAGAATGCTGAAGGGCAAGAACAGGGATGGATGATCGTTCGGAATGGTCAAATCCGAAAGAAATATCCATTAGCGATTACTTTTCCAAGCGGGATAGAATACAGCGTGGCACCCGTAACCGGAATGACGCCCCTGCGGCGGGTCCGGGCGGCGGACACCGCGCTACCGCTTCTCCATTCGGGCGCGGGCCGCGTCGAGTATCTCGCGTTCGCGGGGTGTGAGACTCTGAAAACCGTGGGCCAGAATCTTGTCCAAAATGGGATCGACCTCGCGACTGATGAAATCCGGGGAAGAGGGTTCTTGCTGCTCGGATTTGGAGGGCCAGGGCTGATTCTTCGCCGAACGCACCCGCACCAATTCTTTGGGGTGAAATCGAGCGCGTCTTGCGCGCCGGGACCAAAAAGCTTCTTCAGCCCGCATCCCCCATCGAAAATAAGCAAAAGCCGTCGCCATACCGCCCAGGTGGGCCGCGTGGGCGACGCGGATTCCGCCATAATCGGTGGATTGGAGGCTATTCAATAGCAGCAGGGACTCTATCACGGCCGCGCCGATGGCGAGATATTTTGCCCGCAGCGGAATGATAAAATAAAGAAGGACCAGTCCATTTGGCTCGAGCATGGCATAAGCGACAATCAGGCCGGAGGCGCCCGCTGAAGCTCCAACCAGCGAACCGCCGAGCGCAGCGGGCGCAAAAAAGGCCCCGACCACCTGGACCAAGCCTCCAACCAGGCCGCTCAAGAGATATAACTTAACAAAAGTAACGCGCCCCAACCGCTGTTCGACAGCCCGGCCGAACATATAAATGATCAACTGATTAATCAGCAGGTGGCCGAGGCCGCCGTGCAGGAATTGAAAAGTAATCAACTGCCAAATATACCCCGATGCCAACCCTTCCGGACTGAGCGCGAAGTAGGTCGCAATAAACCGTCTTCCCGAAACAGTCTGACCCATGGCCGCTTGAACGAAGAAGGCGATCACGTTCAAAACGATCAGGGCCACGGTCATCGACCAGTAGTGGCCCGAAGCCGGACGGCGCATGTAAGGACGGTCCGCGAGCATCGTACCGATACTAGTCGGTCATGGGGCCCTTTTCAATGCGTTTCTGAACACGAACTTCTGTTGGGGTGCGCATCCGTACCCTGCCATCGGAGCGCGGCTACGTGCCGAGAACCGGCCCGGGGCGTCAGTTGGACAGCCAAACAAACTCCGAAATCCTTCAACCGCTCACGCTTGCCGCCGTGTTGCGGACTGGTCTTCAGACAGGGCCGCGCTCCATCTCCCGCCGCTGCTGCCAGGATCCGCCGGGCTTTGGGGGCGCCAGGAGCGGGAACAGCGTTGCCTGGCCGCTGACTTTTAGACATCGAGGTCGGCCCTGACCTCGCAACATTATTCAATGGGTCGCATCATCGTTTGTCCAAGGTCAATCCTGTCGCTTAAGACGGCTCAGTATCGAAGCCGGATCACTTCGCCCGGCAGGAACATCGAGACCCATTCGAGCGCTTCGATTCGCTCGGTCATGGTTCCTCCGCGCAGTTCCAGTCTGCCGTTCCGTCGTATCAGCCGGGCTTCGCCAAACTCCGCAATTACTTCCTCTTCGAGGTGGAGCTGCTCCATCAGGTGTTCTCTTTTCATACGCCCAAGAGTAATAAGGGCCCTGGGACAAGCGCAGGGCAACCCCGGACAACCCGGGGGACGAAAATGGGTCCATTCAGCGGGCTTTCCTGGCGGCGATTGGGGCGAAACGCCGTCCCAAGCCTTAATGAAGTTCCGCCCAAGACCGACTGCATGGTTCCGCCCGCGCTCTCAAGTTTGCCTTCAGGAAACTTAAACGTTGAAACGCGGCCAAAACTCCCTACCAATTCAAGAGATGATGCGTGGATGGAATTGCGGCCGGTTTGCTCGAACAGTTCCTCCGCCGGCGGGAAAGCTGATCTTCCCCGAAATGAACATGTTTTGCCGGTAATCAAATGGCATGAATTTAGTCACACCGCGGGTTTTCATCGCTGCCACACGCCAGAACGACGGCAAGACTACGACCTCCCTGGGATTGCTGGCCGCGCTGCAACCATATTTTCCCCGAATCGGGTATATCAAGCCGGTAGGCCAGCGCTTCATCCAGATCGACGAACAGAGCATTGATGAGGATACGGTCCTGATGGACCGGGTTTACCGATTGAACTGTCCGCTCATGGACATGAGCCCCATTGCGGTCGAGCCTGACTTCACGCGCAAATATCTCCAATCATCCAACCGCGACGCATTGGTGAAAAAGATCGAGAAAGCCTTCGACCGTGTGGCCTGGGAAAAGGATTTTGTGCTTTGCGAGGGCTCCGGCCATGCCGGCGTGGGCTCAGTCTTCGACCTATCCAATGCACAAGTTGCCGGAATCCTGGGAGCCAAAGTCATCATTGTGACCCGCGGCGGCATTGGGAAACCGATCGATGAAGTGGCGCTCAACCAGGCGCTTTTTGAAAAAGAGGGCGTTCAGGTCATCGGCGTGCTCCTGAACAAGGTCTTGACGGACAAAATCGATGTTATCACCGATTTCGCCCGGCGCGGCTTGAAGCGGAAGGGGCTGGAATTGCTCGGAGTGGTCCCGCATCAGCGCATTCTTTGCAGCCCCACGCTTCACCTCATTCAGGAGGAATTGGACGCCGAAGCGTTAAACAACTCGAAGCAGGGCAACAATCTGGTGGATGACGTGGTGGTGGGAGCCATGGGCGTTCACAATGCCATGCGTTTCTTCAAGGAGGATGTCCTCCTCATCACGCCGGGGGACCGCGAGGACATCATTCTGGCCGCGGCCGCCGCGCAAGGCACCGATGGCGCATCTGTGCTTGCCGGAATTGTTCTGACAGGCAACCTTCGCCCGAGCAACGGTGTGTTGAACGTTATTCGCCAGATGCCATTTCCAGTCTTGTTGGCCAAGGAAGACAGTTACGCGGTGGCGTCGCAGGTGCATGACTTGACGGTCAAAACCGGGCCGGAAGACACCGAGAAGATCAGACTGATTCGCGACTTGATCGCTCGACACGTGGACGTGGAAAAAATCGTCAGGGCGCTTTGATGCGCCGCGATCCTATGCTGCCCCTGAATCCCTGCTTAAAGAATCTCCCCGTTTACCAGCCTGGCCGCCCCATCGAGGAAGTGGCGCGAGAATTGGGCTTGCCCGCAAAGGAGATCATCAAGGTAGCCTCGAATGAAAATCCGTTCGGCCCCTCGCCCGCCGCCGTAGCCGCCATCGAAAAGGCGCTGGCCGAACTTCACCTTTACCCGGACGGCAACGCTTATTATCTGAAACGGAAGCTGGCGGGAAAGTTCGGCCTCGATCCAAGCCACTTCATCCTGGGCAACGGGTCCAACGAAATCATCGAGTTTGCCGGCCACGCCTTGATGGCGCCGGGCACTGAGGTGGTCGTATCGGAATACTGCTTTGCCATTTATCCAATCGTAGCGCGCCTGTTCGGCGCAGAGGTGGTGACGGTCCCGGCCGCAAACTACGGACACGACCTTTCTGCCATGCGGAAGGCAATCACGCCCCGGACGCGAGTCGTGTTTGTCGCCAATCCGAACAATCCCACCGGCACGCTCGCCTCCAAAGAGGACGTGCTTCGCCTGGTGGATGGCGTGCCTGAAGATACCTTGTTGGTTATGGATGAGGCTTACATCGAGTTTCTGGATGATCCGGTGGACCTGCTGCCGCTGGTGCGTCTGGGCAAGAAACCGAATTTGTTGCTCATGCGAACTTTTTCGAAGGTCTATGGACTGGCCGGATTGCGTGTCGGTTATGGCATTGGCCATCCAGAGCTGGTTGCGGCGTTGGAGAAGATCCGCCAGCCCTTCAATATCAATGCGGCGGCCCAGACGGCGGCAATTGCCGCTCTGGACGACACGGAACATGTGGAGCGCACCAAGACAAATAACCGCGAAGGATTGGCCTTTCTGGAGGACGCCTGCCGCAAGCTGCGCCTCGAATATGTGCCCTCCGCTGCGAATTTCCTTCTCATCAAGGTCGGCGAAGGACAAAAAGTCTTCGAAAAGCTGCAGAACGCCGGCGTGATCGCACGGCCTATGGGAGGATACCGATTACCGGAATGGATCAGGATTTCTGTCGGAACACCCGCCGAGAACGCCCGCTCTTTTGAAGCGCTCAAAGAAGCGCTCGCACAGACGCGCCCCTGACTCGATGGGACGCGCGCGCACGGAAAGGAACCGTCCCAACTTAAACGTTGAATCCCGGCAAATCGGAATACTTAATCATTCAAACGGCGCGGCCTTTTGCTGAAAGCGCCCGATGCGGCCAATTGAATCAACGACCCATAATCGATTACGAACTGTAGATGAAACCGACCGACCTGCGGGTCATCCTGCAATATATTCCGCGTTTTCGGGAAAAGACGTTCGTCCTGGCCATCGACGGGGCGATTGTGACGGAGGAGAATTTTGCCAATCTTTTGCTCGATGTGGCTGTTCTGCGCTCGCTCAATATCCGCGTGGTTTTGGCGCATGGCGCCGGCGCGCAGATCGGCGCCCTGGCCAAAGAGCGGAGTGTCACGGCATCGAATCTTGATGGCACAGGGGTCACGAATTCGGAGACGTTGCAACTGGCGCTGACGGCAGCCAACCGCCTGACCCACGAAATTCTCGAGGGCTTGTCCACAAACGATCTGCGGGCCGTCTCCAGCAATGGCATCCTGGCCAGTCCCATGGGCATTCTCCAGGGCGTGGACCATCTCTTCACGGGGAAAGTCGAGCGCGTGGACGTCGAAATGTTCCAAAGCCTCTTGCAACAGGGAATCATTCCGGTCGTGCCGCCGCTCGGTTTCGACGGTGATGGCAAAACCTACCGTTTGAACTCCGACCACGCGGCCGTGGCCCTG
>CAZCUL010000378.1:0-6205 GCA_964501475.1 uncultured Verrucomicrobiota bacterium
GAGGAAGCCCCGGAGCGTCGTCGCCTCTGCCTGGCCGGTCTCCAGGCAGCAGACGAGACCGTGGGCGGCGAACAAGTCGGCCACCTGGACCAGCCGGCCGGCCAGCGCGGCGTACGTCGGGTCGCTCGTCTCGTGCGGCAGGAAGCCGGCGTGGAATGTGACGTGATCGAGGCCTGCCTTCGCGGCCATCGGCGCCATGACCTTGAAGTTCGCGAATGTCTGCGGCCACGTCGCGTCGGGCACGATGCCGCCGGTTTCCCGGATGGAGTCGAGCGTCGAGTAATCCTCGCCCACAGTGGTAAACATGCCCGAAACAATCGAAATGCCGCGTTCGGCGCAAAGCGACGGAAACCGCTTCCACCGTTCCGGAGCGGTCCGGAAGGGGTCGAGCGCAAGTTGCACCCGCGGAATGCCAATGGTCGTAATCTGATCGATGAGCTCTTCGGCGCTTTCCGGCTGAAGCGACCAGGAACAGACGGCCAGGCGATGCATCCAAGAATTGCTTTTCATAGGAATCCAACCTCAGGCCTGAACCGGAGCGCCCCTTTTCTTGCCAAGTGTCACGCCCTTCAAACGCTCCACGAAATCAATGAACCCTGCCGCCTGCTTTGTCAGCCGCTGGACGATGTCCGGATCAGTGAGCCGCCCTTCCTCGTTGAGCAATTCATTGATCCCAGGCAGGAAGACGCGTTCAGGATAAACGTAGGCATTGCGGTAGCCGAAGATGAGCTGGAATTGCTCGACCGGCCGGAGCGCGCCCCACATGCCGGCGCCCAGCCCGACGAAGCAAACCGGCCGCGCCTCGAAGCTTTCGGGGAATTTCAACATATCGATGAAATACTTGAACACACCCGGCATGCCTCCGTTGTATTCAGGGGTGACCACGACCAGGCCGGGCGCATCGAGGACCGCCTGGGCAAAGGGCCGGAACGAAGCCGGCTTTTCGGCGTAGGACGAAGGATGGAAAATCTCCTGAGGCAGTTTTGCCAAATCCAGATCGTGCAACTCGATTCCCAGCGTCTCGTAAATTCCGGCAACCTGCGTCGCCACCTTCCGCGTGTTACTGCCCGGACGATTGGTCCCCACAATAAGCGTCAACATTCCAAAGAGGATGCTCGGAAAATCAACGCGCGGCAAGCCCGGAGCAGAAGAGGCGAGCCATTCTCATTTTACCCCGGAGCGCGGCTGTCCCCAGCCGCAGCAGCCGGAGAGCGCGATCACGCGGGAGAATCCCCCCGGGCCCTTTCGAGTTCCTGCCCCTTGCGGTTGGGGACTCCCGCTTGTCAAATGACATCCGTTTTGCCCGGAACGGCGACGGGATAAATGCCGTTCTTGTCCGGCAGAACCGGCGGTTCAGCATCCCACGCGAATTGCTTCGGCATCAGGTTGACGTCCGAGTTGATTGCTTTATCCCACTCGATCATTTTGCCCGAATAGGTGCACAAACGTCCCAGGATAGCGGTCATGGTGCTCTTGGCGCCGTACTCGGCTTCGTTGTAGGGCTTGTTGTTCCGGATTGCATCGAAGAGGTCGTCGTGCTCCTGCTGATACGGATTGGGCCCGCCGCCCCGGTAGCGCCACGGTTCCCCGCCCATAATGGTGTGGCCGCTGACGTCGCTCCGGCCTTTGGTGCCCTGGACATGCTCGGACACGCTGTTCCAGCAGCCGTTAATGTGGCGGCACTGACTGTACATGCGCGAGCCGTCCTCGTATTCGAACTCGACGAAGTGATGGTCGAAGATTTCGCCGTAATCGAGCGTGTCGGGATCGATCGTGATCGGGTCGCGATCAGTCCGGAAATCCACGGCGCGGACTTCGCGGCCGCCCATGCCTTGAGCGCGCACGGGATAGCCGCCTTTGATCCAATTGATCACATCGAGGTTGTGGATGTGCTGCTCGACGATGTGATCGCCGCAAAGCCAATTGAAGAAATACCAGTTCCGCATCTGGTATTCCATTTCGGTGATCGGGCGGCCGGCTTGTTTCTCGATGTCTTTGCGGCGGCGAACCCACGGCGTGTTCCCGTTCCAATAAGCGCGCATGGCCACAATGTCGCCAATGGCGCCGTCTTGCAGGCGTTTGACGGTTTCAATGTAGGGACGCTGATGGCGTCGTTGCAGGCCGACGCCGACTTTCAAATTCTTCTTTTTCGCTTCCTCGGCTGCGGCGAGCACCTTGCGAATGCCAGGGGCGTCGCTGGCCACCGGTTTTTCCATAAAGACGTGTTTGCCCTGGCGAATCGCCTCTTCGAAATGAATCGGACGGAAGCCGGGCGGCGTGGCCAGAATGACCACGTCGGCGAGCTCGATGGCCTGCTTGTAGCCGTCGAACCCAACGAACCTGTGATCTTCGCCTACCTCGACGCGTTCGGGCCGGTCCTCGAACTGGCCCTTGATGTTTTTGTAACTGCCGTCAAGCCGGTCCTTGAAGGCGTCGGCCATGGCGACCAGTTTCACGTCGCCGGGGGTGCTTAACGCCTGTTGGGCTGCGCCCGAGCCGCGCCCGCCGCACCCTACCAAGGCGATCCTGATGGTCTCGCCGGGAGAAGCGCCCAGAGCGAAGCGTTCCACCGGAAGCGCGCTCAACAGCGCGCCGCCCGCCATGGCTGAAGATGTTTTGTGGAGAAAAGTCCGGCGCGAAAGGGGTTGCGCCGCCGCCGATGAAGTATTGCGTTCTTTCATGATCATTCCGTTCGGATTGAGTTGATTCGACGCCGGGAATCGAGGTGCCTATTCATGCCGGCGATGCAAACATGTATAGACTTCCACATCCTGCGGAAACCAGACCGCGAGGCTATTCCTTTTCCACGCCGCTTGTCCAATACTTATAAAGCTCCTCCGGCGGCGGCACCCGCAGCGGACGAACCACGCGAAAGCCGAGCCACTGCGCGTCGGTGTGATACCAAATGCTTTTGGGCAATTGCGGGTCCTGCATTTTCCAGGACGCATCCGAACCGCGCCGTGCCGGACTTCGGAGCATGAACGGATTTTCGTCATCCCAGGAACCGCCCCGGACGGCGTGCGGGTAGGGCTTGACTGCCTTGTTCCAGGGATTGGTGGCGATGATACCGCCGAACATCTTGTAATAATCCGGGTCGTACTGGTCGAGGGTCCACTCGACCACATTGCCATGGATATCATGCAGTCCCCACGGATTCGGCTTTTTGCGGCCTACTTTCTGGTATTTCCAGTTGCTGTTGCGGGCATACCAGGCGTAATCGCCGAGATTTGCGGCATCATCCCCGAAGAAAAAGGCCGTGGTGGTCCCGGCCCGGCAGGCATATTCCCACTCCGCTTCGGTCGGCAGGCGATAGAAATGCCCCGTCTTCGCGCTCAACCATTCGCAGTATTTGTTCGCGGCATGCTGTGTCATGCTGATGGCGGGATAATCGTCCTTGCCCATGCCGAAGCTCATTTCCACATAGGGTTTGGTCGGGCGGCTGACGGCGTCGGCCACGGGATCGACATAAGGGTCGGGCGCACCCAGCATGACGGCGCGCTTCCGTTCGTCCTCCGGATACATGAAGAGCTCGAATTCGTTCCAGGTGACTTCGTGCTTGCCCATCCAGAAGGCGTCCACAAAAACGCGGTGCGGCGGCGCTTCGTCGGGTTTATGGCCGGGTGCAGACGGCGCGCTTCCCATCATGAACTCACCGGGCGGGATTGGCACCATCTCAAACTTCACATTCACCCCCGGAATTATCTCGGTGTAAGGGTCCATCTTCGGCGTCAGCGTCATGGCCAGATTCGTCACAATCCGCCAATGAATCTGTGCCGTCAGATTGGTCCCTGCCACTTCAACCTCCTCCACCTTTTTCGGAGTCAACACCAAGTCCTCCGGCCAACTCGCTCCCTGCAAAATCCAGTTTCGCAGCAGGTCAGTTTGTTCCCTGGGCAGTGGTCCGCCCTTGTTCGACGGCGGCATCAGATCGTCGTGGTCCGGCGGCAGGATCGTGGACGTATAAAACCGGCTCTGCTCGGGTTCGAAGGGAATGATGGCCGGGCCACTGTCGCCGCTGGTGAAAGCAAACTCCCGCGTATCCAGCCGCAAACTCCCCTTGTCCTGCCCTTCACGATGACAAGCCACACAGGAAAACTCGAGAATGGGCTGAATGTCCGCGACGAAATCGACCCGCGGCACGGCTTGGAGAACGACGTCATCCGGCCACGACGCGCCCTGTTCGATCCACTGCCGCAGCACTTCGCTTTGAATCTTCGTCAGCGGCGCCCCCTTTGGCGGCATGATGTCATCGTGGTCGGGCGGCAGGATCGTCGAGGTGTAAAGCGAACTTTCGGACGGTTTGCCGGAGACGAGGACCGGTCCATATTCGCTCCCCTTGAAGACGCCGGCCTTGGTGTCGAGGCGCAAATCGCCCTTGGGCTTTTCCGGCCCGTGACAACTGACGCAGGCCGACTCCAGCAACGGTTTTACATGCGTGAGAAAATCGACTTCAGCGGCCGGAAGCCAGCCGGCGGCGGAAGCCGACACCGACAGAACAGCGATGAACAGAAGGCGTTTCATGTCCAATTGAGAACTGCCCAGAGTCTTCCATGCAGACCATGAGCATGTCAATCCGGGCAACCATGGCCACCATGGCCTCGGTCCGCGCATCTGAACGCTGCCGCCCGGGCCCGGCACTGGGGTAGAGGACTATCGCACTGCAAGACGCTTCGTGTTCACCGGAGCCGCTGGGAGGTCCGCCAGGTTTTGGACTGCCCGCCCTCCATAGTATTACGGCGGACGGGCGCCAGTCCTCTGGCGCTTTGCCCGCGGACACAGGCTGGACGGCGGGCGAATCTTGCCGTCAGCTTTAGCACGTTCCGGAAAGAAGCGGTAGAGGCGCGGCTCCAGGCGGAGCACTCGCCACAGTGCGTTGGACAGCAAACAGGTCAAAATCTTTCACCCGCTTTAGCCTTTCAGTCGTCTGGCGGCCGGTCTTTCGGGCACAGCCGCGCTCCACGTTGGTGTCGCTGCCTGACGACTGCCTGACGCCGCCCTTTCATCTTTGCGCGTTCGGTGGTAAGTGCTGATGGATAACGAGTGTATGAACGACCGGTCTGTTCCAACTGCCTTAGCCCTTCCGGCTGCCCGGCCAGAGCCAGGGCCACGCCCCGAATTGCTCGCACCGGCAGGCGATTGGGAATGCGCCCGGGCAGCCGTCGAGAATGGCGCCGATGCCATCTACTTCGGTCTCGACCGGTTCAACGCGCGCATGCGAGCCCGCAATTTCACCGAGGCAGATTTGCCGCCCTTGATGGATTACCTGCATCGGCGCGGTGTTAAAGGCTACCTCACCTTCAACACGCTGATCTTCGCGAACGAAAATGGCCGACGCCGAAAGGTATCTGCGCGCAATCATTGCCGCGGGAGTCGATGCCGCCATTGTT
Source organism: uncultured Verrucomicrobiota bacterium (assembly GCA_964501475.1). Lineage (GTDB taxonomy): Bacteria > Verrucomicrobiota > Verrucomicrobiia > Limisphaerales > CAZCUL01 > CAZCUL01. Next base: position 5,388 of record CAZCUL010000378.1, read on the forward strand.
CAGGACATTGGTTTGTGCCGCCTGATTCGTCGGCTTTCGCCGGATTTTCCCATTCATGCGTCCACTCAGATGACCATCACCAGCGCGGCCGGTGTGGAGTTCGCCCGGGAACTGGGATGCAGCCTGGTGGTGCTGGCTCGGGAATGTTCGTTGAAAGAGATCGAGAAGATTCAGGCTGCGTTGGATGATCGGGACAAGGCGCAGCCAAAGGCGGGCATGGAACGGAAGGCCGCCTTTCCGCTCGAGGTCTTTGTTCACGGCGCGCTCTGCGTGGCCTACTCGGGACAGTGTCTCACAAGCGAAGCCCTGGGAGGCCGCTCCGCCAATCGCGGCGAGTGCGCCCAGGCGTGTCGCATGCCTTATGAACTGATCGCCGATGGGCGCCCGGTGCCGTTGGGGGACCGGCGTTACCTGCTCAGCCCGCAGGACCTGGCAGGATTGGAAGTGCTGCCCGACTTGATGCGCGCGGGTGTGGCGTCGTTCAAGATCGAAGGACGGCTCAAAAGCCCGGAGTATGTTGCCAACATCACCCGTGTGTATCGCCAGGCAATCGACGAGACCTGTGTAAAGACGGGGCCATGTCGGGACGGCGCGACGCAAGTGGCGCCGCCATCGACCCGGGCATCCCGATACGATTTGGAGATGGCCTTTTCGCGCGGGCTTTCCACAGGATGGTTCCGCGGCATCGACAATCAGACACTGGTGCACGCGCGCTTCGGCAAGAAACGCGGTGTTTATCTGGGCGAGGTCCTGCAGGTTCAAGGCGGCGCCGTTTCTCTCAAGCTGGAAGCGCCGTTAAAGCCTGGTGACGGCGTCGT
>CAZCUL010000379.1:0-5148 GCA_964501475.1 uncultured Verrucomicrobiota bacterium
CCCCATTGTAAAAGCAGAATGTATTTACTTTGTACATCCCAAATCATCACAAAGTCTTCCTGCTTCAATGGCAGTGCCGCAGCGGGCTGTGACCGAGGAGCAACGAAGCCCCAGGCCATTTGCGGCGCAACCCTTCGGGCCGCAGTTCTTTTTGCCTCCCGCTTCGTTGCTCGCTCCTTATCCCGCGATGGCGTGACGGGTATGCGCGTCGCTCGCGCCTCGCGGGAGGCAAAAATCCCTTGCGGCGAGACACCAGCCAATTGCAAGACACCACACTTGCCGCAGCGCGTCAGCCCGCCGAACAAAATGAAATCCTTCAGCCCGTCAGATTTTTCAGCGTGCTGCCGCTGGTCTTTCAGACACAGCCGGGCTCCGTTGAGGCTTTGCTTTCCATTCCGGGGGGTTCCGGGTAAGATGAAGTGCAGCTTGCTTATGAAACGGCACTCCTACAGCCGAAACAAACAGGCGGCCTTTCGAAGGCTTATGGGTTTCACGCTCATCGAGCTGCTGGTGGTGATCGCCATTATCGCCATCCTGGCCGCGCTGCTTTTGCCGGCCCTGGCTCGCGCCAAGGATCGCGCCCGGCGCACCGGTTGCCTCAGCAACGCCCGGCAACTCGGCCTCGGCAGCCAGGTCTATGCGGACGAGGACGACCAGAGCGCTCTCTCCGGCGTGGCCAATTATTTCGATGACGACATGAACTGGCTCTACCCCGCTTACATTCCGGCATTGAACACGTTCGTTTGTCCCAGCACAAAGAACTCGATTCGCGAGGCGCGCCTTGGCGTCTTTGCAGGACCAAGCAGCGTGCCCAACGACACCGGGATCCCGTATCGCGAGCGCCTGCATGGAAACAGTTTCATCGTTCGCGATCTTTGGGACAACGCCGCCGGACGGGACGGCCCGTACGGGCACAGCTACGAAATGGCCGGCTTCCTCAACGCGCGAAGATCGCCCGGAGTGCTGGGTGCGAACATCCGCAAAACTCACGGCTCGGTAACCACCCACAAGTACCGTCTTTATACGCAGTATGGCACCGGTGGCCCTTCCGACATCTGGCTTATTTATGATGCTGATGACCGAAACGCTTCGGACCCGAACCGTAGAAACGAGGATTTTCCAGACGCAGGCGACAATCACGGCAAGGAAGGAGGCAACGTCATCTTTTGCGATGGCCACGCGGAGTGGGTCCCACGCGCCCAGTACCTCGATAGCTTCAGACGCGGCACGGACGAATATCACGCCCCCATCGTGCCGTAATTGTCGGAACCGCCCCTTTCAGGTCGCTTTAACGTCGATCGGGGCCGCGCGCTCTGCTTGGCGCCCAACGTCTGTAGCCGCAGTCTGCGACCCCTCCGCTCTCCGGATCAGGACCCGCGCGCTCTGCCGCCCAGACTCGGCGGCGCGACGTTGCAGAAGAGAAGAACGCCCGCCCGCCGAGATCAAAACCCCTGCACGCCGACCTCCAGCCATCCAGCGCTGGTCCACCAGTCGAACAGCCGATACCCTCCAAAAATCCAAATCACGGCCGCCAGCGCAATATACGGCCCGTAAGGCAGCCGGCCCGACCATTCCTGTTTGCCAGCAGCAATCAAAACCACGCCGACCAGCGCTCCAATGATCGAACTCGCCATTAACGAAAACACCACCGCCTTCCATCCCAGAAACGCGCCGATCGCCCCCATGAACTTCACGTCGCCAAACCCCATCGCCTCCCGTGGCAGCACCATCCGCTCCGCCACCGCCTCCATGTGCGGCGTCTGCTCCGGATCAAAACGCTCCTCGTCGATCAACAGTTTCTCGGGCGACAATCGCACCCTGGCCGCTCGGTAGCAGCGATCAATCAATTCCAGCATCCGCGCCTCGAAGGTGATGGTGTCGGTCTTCCGGTAAAAAATATCGTCGTAAGAGACGCGTTTGTCCGGCAAGACCAGTTCGGTTTCGGTAAAGACGACCTTGCTGTTCGGCTCGAGCACGATCTTCAGCCGCCCAAACAGAAGTTTCCCGACACGCAGCACGGCATAGACGAACCCCATTCCTGCGGCGATGCCGAGCAGGCTTTGCAGCAAGGAGGGCGCAATGGCCTCCGCCCGGTGCAACGACGGCACCGCGAACGAACAAAGAAACCCCGCCACCATCCCGCCAATCGTAATCTCGTCGGGAATGATGAAATGCTCGAAGTCGATGAACGTGGCCACAATCAACCCGGAGAGAAACAGGCAATAGACCAGCGCCAGCCACACGGATTGATGACCCGCCTGCAACCACGCCGCCAGGAAAAGCAGCGCCGTCAACAACTCGACAAAAAAGTAGCGCGCCGAAATAGCCGCGCGGCAGTTCGCGCACTTGCCGCGCAGATAAAGCCACGTCCCCAGCGGAATATTCAAGTACCACGGGATGCTGTAGCCGCAGTGCGGACAGTGCGAGGGCGGCCGGATGAGGCTTTCCTCCCGCGGCATTCGGTAAATGCAGACGTTCAGAAAGCTTCCCACGATGGCGCCGAAGATGAAAAAGGCCACCGACCAAAAATGAAACGGCACCAGCGCCCAGGTCGCAGGTTCGAAGATGGCTTTAATTCCCATACACGTTCCGCCGCAACGCCTCCCGCATCGCTTCGATCGGGGCCGCCTGGCCGCTCCACAATTCCAGCGCCTTCGCGCCCTGGTAAAGCAACATCCCCAAACCGTTCGCCGTCCGGCACCCGGCCGCTTGCGCCGCCTTCAAAAGCGGTGTCTCCGCAGGGCGATAGATCATGTCATAGACCGCTGCGGCGCGGTTGAGCGGAAAGCGCGCCTGGTCGAGCGGCAAAGCATCTCCGGCTTTCAAGCCCAGCGAAGAGGCGTTGAGCAGCAAATCCACCCCGGCATCGCCCAACGGATAACCAAGATGTATCGCGACCGCCGGGAACTGTTGTCCAATTTCGGCGGCGACACTTTCCGCTTTGCTTGCCGTGCGATTCACAAGAAAAAGTTCGGACACACCTTCAGAAGCCAGCTTAAGCGCTGCCACTCGCCCGGCTCCGCCCGTGCCGAGCAGCAAGACGCGGCTCCCGGGCAAGTGGATTTCCAAGTCTTCGCTGAGCGCCCGGGAAATGGCGTCTGCATCCGTATTGAATCCGTGGCTGCGAATCCCTTCGGGAACCTCCGTGGGAAACGCGCCCAAAGGCTTCCATTGGCCACCCGAATCCCGCGCTTCAAACCGAATCGTGTTTACAGCGCCCCATTTTTTGGCTGAATCATCGAGCTGATCGACCATTTCCAAAGCCAGCAACTTGTGAGGCACGGTGAGGTTGAGCCCGAGGAATTTCATACAGCGGGCGCCGTCGATCGCGTCGCGCAAACGTTCCGGGTGAACTTCGAAGGCAAGGTAGCGCCAGTTCAGGCCAAGCTGGGCGATCCCGGCGTTTTGCATCGCCGGAGAGGCCGAATGGCGAACCGGATGCCCGAAGACCGCGCAATACCGCGTGCTGGCATCGATCGAAGCCTGAAACGCCTCAAACACGGGGCCGGTTATAGGGGCGAACAGGACGACTTCAAAGTCCAAACATTCCTCGCAAGGAGTTCCTGGTTTCTAAAAGCTCTGCGCTTGACCTTCTGCTTTTGCGGCACCAGGCCGTTGGGAAGTCCGCCAGGTTTTGGACCCACCCTCCATAGTATTCCGGCGGACGGGCACCAGTCCTCTGGCGCTTTTGCATTTGCGAACGCCCGCCCGAGATTGCTTTCGGCCAATTCGACTACAGCAGAGCCCTGAGCCTCCGGCCTACCATGCGCTGACAAAACTGCCTGCTGGTTTTCTGCCGGTGACCGCTTACAATCGCCCCATGCCTGACGTCACGCAATTACTCAGCGCCATTGGTGCGGGGCGATCCGCAGGCGGCCGACCAGTTGCTCCCGCTCGTCTATGGAGAATTGCGTAAGCTCGCCGTCGTCCGGATGGCCAATGAGAAACCCGGACAGACCCTGCAACCGACCGCTCTCGTGCATGAGGCCTGGCTGAAGATCGCCGGTGACGGCCAGCACTTCGCTAATCGTCGGCATTTCTTCAAGGCCGCCGCCGCCGCGATGCAGCAGATTCTCATTGATATTGCCCGACGCAAACAGCGGCCCAAACACGGCGCCAACCTGATTGGCGACGAACTGCACGAGTCCCGCATCGCCATCTCCGTGCCATCCGAGGAATTGCTGGCCGTCCACGACGCGCTGGCGGCCCTGGCGCTGCAGGACGCCCAGGCCGCTGAAGTGGTGCAGTTGCGCTACTTCGTCGGCATGACCGTCCCTGAGATTGCCGCTGTCCTCGACCTCGCGCCCCGCACGGTGGACCGGCATTGGGCCTTTGCCCGGGCCTGGTTGAAACGCGCCATCCGGACGGGAAAACTCACAGAAGGCAACGAAGGTTGAACTCTCCAGCCTGCCTCTTTGTTTCCTTTGTTACCTTCTGTAAGGTTTTTCATTTGGTCCCTTTTCGGCCCGGCGCCGGCCTGAAATTTTTTTCAGAACCAATGGCGTGATTTCCACCGGGATCTCGCCTGTCAGAGTTGGACGGCCGCCGGAGGCGCGCGCGGCGTATCTTCAGGGCGTGTGCGGCCGGGCGGAGATCAAGCAGCCGCAGGGCAGACAAAACAGACACAATACTCTTCTATGAAAATGGCGAAGAGGGATCAGGAGATTCTACAGAAGGTAGCGAAGGAAGCGAAGTGGGGAGAGCCCTTCTTCTTTGCTGCCTTTGCTACCTTCTGTAGGAATTCCTCGTGTAGGTTCGCTCCACCACTTTCACTTACGAAGGCCGCCCGATTTGAATCATGACGGAACGGGAGATTTTCTTTGAGGCCCTGGAGATGGCCACGCCGGAGGCGCGCGCGGCCTATCTTCAGGGCGTGTGCGGCCGGGATGTCACTCTCCGCCGCAAGGTGGACGAGCTGCTGAAGGAACATTTTTCCAACGACAGCCTCCTGGCGGGGCCCGCGGTGGAGGGAGAACAAACCATCGTCACATTCGATCCCGCTCCGGAAGCATTCCCGGCGCAAATGCTCGGCCGCTACAAGCTGCTCGAAAAAATAAGTCTGGATGGCCGAGCAGCGCGAGCCGGTCAAGCGCCGTGTCGCCCTCAAACTCATCAAGCTGGGCATGGACAGCCGGCAGATCGTCGCCC